>JAUZPS010000196.1 GCA_030705945.1 Bacillota bacterium | reverse complement strand
TGTCTAAGGATGTGTTAATCCTCTGACATACCATGTTAAATTTTTAGGTTAAATTTTCAGCGCTTAAAAGCCATTGATATATTGATTGGCTGATAAGCGCTTATTTAATTTAATGCGTAAATTTCATGAGAATTTTTTTGTTCAAGCAATAATATGGAAACTATTTTAAGCATATGTTAGAATAATATGGAAACAGTTCCTATATATTTTGCAATAAACATTTTACATCCATTTTTTATATTGCAAAATATATACCTTGCTTTTTATATAGATAGACCGTAGAATTTAAATTTCGTTAATTAGTTTAAAGGGGGAAATAATGTAAATGAGGAGAAAATGCTTAGCTTTAGGGCTATCGATGCTTATAACGTTCCAAGTTTTACCGATCAGCTCGTTTGCGGCTGCGGGTAAAAACCAGAGCATTGTATCAATAGAAAGTAATCCAGTAGCTACATCAAGCAAGGTCACTCTCTTAGCTTCGGAGGATCCAAAAACTAACGTTACAGAGAGTGTATATAGCAGCGCCTATTCCGTCAGCGCAGCTCTGAACGTTAAAGACTTCAGTTCTTCAGAAATCTACGCCGCAAGATCAGATGGCAATATTACTGTAAGTTGGCCTGATGTAACAGATGCGGTTTATTATCAAGTAGAGAAAAAAGTGGATGAAGGTCAGTATGCTAAAGTAGGCATTAAAACTGTTGATACAAAATTTTTTGATGGAGACGTTTTTTCCGGAACGACTTATAATTATCGTGTATCAGCATGCAATAATATTGGTGAAAACTCAACATCCAAAGAGGTGACTGTAGATTATACAATTCCTATGGAAGATCTGGGAGAACTAAGAGTTGACAAAGACGCAGCTGCCGTGGGGAAAAATTCTTCCTTTACGTTTACCATTACTCCTAAAGGCAGGTTGGCAAAAAATCAGGGTATAGAATTGAGTTTAATGGATGGTACTAAAATTATTTCAAAAACTATGATGCAGGATGACGGAAACCTTTCAAATGGTGACAGCATTAAGTATGACGGAGTTTATAGCGGCATAATAACTGTAAAACAAAATGCTGAAAAGAGCTTGGTCTGTATAGCTTCAGCTCAAGTTTCAATAAATGACGAGACAAAGATATTAAATAGCGCAAATAAGGTTAAGATAAATGTAATTTCCAATATAACTTCTCCTCAAATAAATAAATTCCAACAGGTATTAGATGGTACAAACCGACTGCTTTCCAAACTAATTAAAACACAAAGCGCTGATGTGGTTACCAAAAAAGTTGTAGCATGGTTAAAATCAAATCCAGCCGTAACAGCTGAAGGGGTTTCTGATGGATGTGATTCAATCTGGTTTGCAATGAACAGCGGGATTAGGGGAGAGCTTCCAATCTTACCTGCTGGTTCAGCTAGTGGCTCCGCGCTGATATTTGACTCGGAAGCTAACTTAGGGGAAGCCAAAAAAACAAAAATGATAAATATTTCTCAACTGCTAAGAAAAAGCGGCAATAACACTAGTATTTTTGAGGGCGCAAACCTAACAATAAATAAATTTAAGGCTTTAGAGGGAAGGAAAGTTATTGCAATAAGCTGTCAGGGCAGCCTTTATAATGGAACGTCGTACATATGCAGCGGAGAAATTGCAACTCCTGCCAAGATAAGCGCATATGAGAAAGATTTAAAAGCAGGAAGGATAATAATTGTAAAAACCGCGGGTGGTAGTTATTTTGGTATATTGCCGGATTTTATTACATACTACAATAGAAATCTTGATAATACGGTTGTATTTCTTGCTTCTGGCAGAGGCCTTGATAATCAGAAGATGTGGGATGCGTTTAATCGTTTGGGCGCGAAATTAATTCTAGGTTTTAATGGAGACGTATATGAGGATTATTCGATAGAGTCGGCTAATAAGTTTTTTACTGGTCTAAATGATGGCTTGACAGTTGACCAGGCATATAACTGGACTTTGAATCAGATTGGAAATAATGATAACGCATGGAAAGGAACAAACAAAAAGCCTGCCTCATACTTCAAAATGTATGGAGAAGGCAATATGGCGCTAAAAAACAAAAGGTTTATTGCAAATAGTGATTTTGAAAATGGATTATATGGGTGGAAAGTGACTGGAGATGCTAGGATTATTTCACAGCTTGGTCAGCTAAAACCTGAAGGCGGCAATAAGATTGTTATGATTGGCGATGGGATTGGATCGGTAAAGGATTCCTATGGCATTATAGAGCAGAGCTTTTTTATTCCATCAGGGAGCAGAACTTTATCTTTTGAGTATAATGTTGTTCCTGAAAAGCCGGAGGGATATTCAGATAATAAAAAGGATAAATTTGGATTTGCAGTACAATTATATTCTGGCTCTAAACTGTTAACTCAAAATAATATTAAGGACAACACCGCATCAAATAGTTCATCAGGATGGAAGCATATAGATTTGGAGGTAAGTCAGTATTCTGGTAAATATATTAAACTGAAATTTTCAATTTGGGGTATTGGCAAATATTCATACAATAAAGCTGCAGTTATTGACAGTGTCAAAATAAACGGTCTGTCAAACTGTGATGGTCTTAATGATAATTACGACTCGAATAAACAATATTTATACTGGCCTGTTGAATCTACGCAAATAACATTACCTTTTGGTAAGATAGATGGTTTATCTGACAGCAACCATGGCGGAATTGATATCCAAGGTAACTCAGGTGACGATGTTGTGTCGGCGGCAACGGGAAAAATAGTTTATACAGGAACTCAGGAGGGATACGGCAATGTCGTATATATAAATTCTGAATACGGAAATAAAAATATTCAAACAAGATATAGCCACTTGTCTAAAATCAGTGTAGAAGCTGGAAATATAATTTTGGAGGGAGAGGCTATAGGGAAACTAGGAGATACTGGAAACATTGTTGGTGGAAGCGTATTGGGATTTGAGGTTTTGGAATCTACAGATGGGAATGCCTGCTCCATAGATGGAAGCAATTCGAAAAGAGTAAATCCCCAAGACTACTTATTGTCAACTAGAAGTTCAGCGCTTGATTATCTCAGCTTTCCTTTTGCGATCGGATCAGAGCCGGGCGACAATTTGGATACAACAAGCGTAGAAAATCTTACTTCTCAACAAAAATATGAAAGGAATCTTGATTTAAATCAAGGAGAAGCGTATTTGGAGAAACTTGTAAGTTCCTTCTCAATAAATAAAGATGCCATAAAGCAGGATATTTCGTCAGAGACTGCTGTTGTAGAATTAAATGGAAGAACAAAGTATTATGGCATAGAAACGAAATATGGTAACGCCAGAAAGGTTAATAACCATTTGGTGATCAATATCGCGGATTTCGCGGACTATTTTTATCCGGCTTTAATGCAAAATGAAATCTACCCAGGAAATGTTTTAACGATAGATATGAAAAATCAATATAACCCATATGTTCTAAAAGCTCAACAAAGGTTGAAAGAGTTGGGTTATAATCTATTAAGAAACCAATTCTTAAATATTAACGGGCATTTTGACGAGAGTACTTTAAAGGCTGTAAACGCGTTTAAGTCTATTAATAAAATAGGGGTTGCGGGACTATGGAACGGGCAGATAGGAGCTCTAGCATGGGGAGTTTTGTTCTCTTCAAGCGCTAAAAAGTGTTCTTCGGAAGTTCAGGATTATAAGGTAAAGCTGGAGGCAATTAAAAAGCTTTGTCCTAACTGGAGTTTTGATACTTATGACGCAGGAATACCTTTCGACCTATTTGTTTTAAAACAGTACAATATGAATAATCCCTCGCCTAAAATTGATGTTGCGAAATACAAAGAGAATGATAATACAGTAATTACAAACAGGATTATCCGGATCAGAAATAATATTTCAAGCGCAAGAAATTTTAATGATTCAGATATTAGTAAGAAGTTTTTAACAGATGGAGGATTCTTCTTAACAACTTATTCAGGCCAGGATTTTTTCGCTGACCCATTAAATTTTCTTGGAAGCAGCAGTATTTATTCGTTTTTACAGTTAGGGTTTGATGAAAATATTCAGACAAGAGATGGAGTCAAGGCAATGCTCCAAGGGACTTATTTTGAGACGGATGCCGATAATTATACAAATTGGTTTTATGATTCTGCAAAACAATATGGAGTAAACCCGTATTTTTTGGTAGCTAAAGCCATTGTTGAGGGAGGCGCTGGCAATAAAGCTTCGGCAAGCCTTTTATTGACCGGCTATAAATACGCTGACGAAACAGTTGTATATAATTTCTTTGCAATAGGCGCTTATGATGGTAACGCCATAGAAAATGGGGCTCTATACGCAAAAAATAATGGCTGGACTACACCGCAAAAGGCAATAGAGGGAGGAGCCAAGTTTATAGGAAATAGCTATATTAGTGTGGGGCAAGATACTTACTATACCATGAGGTATAATTTGCCGGGATATAAAAAAACAGGCGCATTTACTCACCAATACGCTTCAAATATCGCTGATGCGGTTGTTAAAGGCAATACGCTTGGAAAAAAGCTTGGCAAGTATTTGATTGACAAACATATGACGTTTAAAATACCTATATTCAGAGAAGAGTAAGAGGCTTCTAACAGTCACTATCGATTTATGATTATTAAATATTAAAATACAGGAGGAATATCAATATGTTGGAGAATGGGGAAAGTATGTGCAACTGCCCAAGAAAGAGTTGTAAACGGCATGGTAATTGTCAAGAGTGCATTGAACATCATAAAAGCGGAAAAAGTAGATACGAGCCATATTGTAAAAGATCAAAGAAATCATTATTTTCTTTTTTTAGTAAAAGGAAATAACGAGGTTATTGGTAAAAGAAAGATGATCAGTTGAAGCATTTAATTTAACTTTTAAGCTCATGAAACATTTACTTTGATCAATTAAAGCTAATAAATTTTAAATTTTATTACAGATAAGTTGCGAAAAAGATTATACATTAAAAATGCAGTTAATACATCTGCATTTTACTATCAACGCTGAACTTTTCGCAACTTATGAATGAAAGTATGTATTTTGCAATATAAAAAATAGATTTAAAATGTTTATTGCAAAATATATAGATATCAAACTGTAAAGGTTTATATAAGTTCGCTTTGAAAGCCCTTTTTCAGCTGTTAAGCGCAACAAATAAAACTAACTTTACAGTTCGATATCTATAAATAACACCGAATTAATCAAGAATTAATGGTATACCTATAATATTCATGTTTGAATTCTATCTTCCATTTACAATAATTCTTGTATCAGCTTGAATAGCATCATTTTTAAGAATTTCTACTATAGATTCTTTAAGTATATTGGTAATTCCTTTATTAAAAATATCTTCTCTCTGAATTGGATCACCCAATTTAGGGGTTCGTACTTCTATCTTTTCAGGCGTAGTTATATCTATAAGTCTTGGAGTACTAGGTTTATTGCTGGAGGAGATATTATTCAGAGTCTCGCTGATGCTCTCTAAGCTAAAACCATTAATTACTTTTACCCAAAACTTCTGGGACTGCAAATCTTCGCCTTTTACTTCATAACTTGTTGCTTTTCCCCCATTATACCATGTGGCTGTTTCTGGTGTATCTCCTACTCCTACATTGTACTGGAAGATCCCAGATTCAGGATCATATGAGTTACCCCATGTGATTAAAACGCTGTTGGAATATCCAACGGCTGTAGCGTTTAAAGCGCAGGGAGGTTTGGTTGTGTCATAGAGATTTAATTGTACAAAGTCTGTGTATGGTGGGCTTGTATTGCCAAATTTGTCTGTTGCTGTTACTGTTACATTATATACGCCATTTTTTAGGGGTAAATCGACAAGAGTTGTATCTAAAACATCTCCTCCTGGAAGAGTTACTTCATACATATTATCACCTGTGTGAGAATCTCTGAATTTGATGTTATATTTTTCGATTCCTACACCATAATCTTCTGATTTTACAGTCATTTTTACGGAATTAGGGTAAAGAAATCCGTAGTCCTCAGGATTTGTCTGAAACATCTCGGTTATTACAGGGCATTGCGGCGGTGTTATATCTGTTCTTATACCATCACTTGAAGCAATTTCTGAAAAGCCTGCAAAGTTTTTAGCGCGTATATCCACAAAATACTCTCCGCTTCCCAACTGAACAGGAATTTGCATTGAGGTACTAAGGCCGGCTGATGTCCAGTCCACAAGTGTATAACCGGTTCCGCGGACACGGTATTGGTATTCATGGATTGGATAGTAATTTGTTACCGGAGTTTTACTTTCCCACGAAGCTTTTAAATATGTTCTATTTTGAGTAAAGGCTCCCTCGTCAACAACAGTAGGCTTTTCAGGCAAAGCATAGGTGATTTTGGAATTTTGAGAATATGGCAGCAATGTATTATCCTGATCAATACTTACTGTAAAATCGCAGGAAGCCTCATCCCCGTCACCGCAATCATCCTCATCTCCATCAGTATGAAATGATTTAACTCCATTTATGCCATAACCCACCCATATTTTTTTGCCTTCAGCTTTTTCGATATCACACTCATCGTCGTCACCCTCAATATCTCCATCCCTATCCATCAGTTGCATTGAAATATCTGCGCTCAGATTATTTCCGATCGGAGTTAAAGCGCTCCAATTTGTTGGACGAGTATCATCGGTGTTGTATTCTACGGCTGTTCTGAACAGCCTTCCTCCAACCCGGATATTGGCGTAAAAATCAGGCCTGTTATCATCAAAACTTTTAATCAATCCCGTATGATTTTTTATTATATCCATATCAGATAAGTCAATAAAGGGAAAAAAGTCAACCTGAGTATCGGGTCCCCATCCGTCGCAAGTTTGCTTTACCCTGGAAAAATCGATATTGACCCAGTTTTCTCTTGGGAAGATTGTAATGGTCATAGGATAAACCTCATCAACAGGATTCGGATCGGTAACGATATCGGCGTATTTTTTCCATTTATCAAGGAAAACCTCATGATGATTGTTGTTTTGTGAATACATCAGACCGAATTTCAGCAGATCAAAATCACATACGGGCATACCTGTTGGCTCGCTCACCCTGTCTGCGTTTCTGCCCATCCAGTGTCCTGATGCTGTGGACATATCAATAATCAATTGAAACTCTTTTTGAGCATCGGCATAATTTGCTCCGTATGTTTTTGCGTTATTCAAGAAATTAGGACTTACCCAGTTGTCTAAAAGGTCTATCCATTGCAAAGTTGCATAATAGGCTTCCTTATATGAGTTGTCGAAGTAAGCGCTCTTGCCTGCATAATCCTTATCGTCAGAGGCCTGCTCTGTTGATGTATAGGTTTTTAAGTCAGTCTTTGCAAGCCTGTCAGATTGATTTACTTCAAACCAAGTACGATTCCCATAGTCATTGTACATAACATTTGTCCAATTTGAATGAGCATAAAAATCCTGCACCGCATGAGTGGTCATTCCTAAAACTGCAAGGAAGCCTGCAACATCATTCTCGCTTTCCGCTTGCTTCACTGCTTTATGAGTATTTCTGAGTAAAGTATCCCATGCATTTTCCAGATTCATTCCTGATAACATATGATTAACTCCATTTTCAGCCCATGAGTCAAAATGAAGGTATTTCTTTGATCGATTCCTTAAGTATGAAGGTCCGTACCATGCCGCCCACAAGCTGTCCTTTCCTAAAAGTTTAACTATTTCATTATCGATGACATCATCAGCAGACTGAAAACCATCATCATAATAATTGTTAATGACAGCATGGGTTATGGCGTTTGGCTGAAAACCCAGTTTAACCATGGAATTACTGGTCAGGTAATAATGATTACCCGTATCATAAGCTGAGCACACTGCCATTCTTAAGCATAATACAGCGCTTAAGGTTAGCAGGAAGATAAGCAATCTAAATTTTTTCATAATCTTCACTCCTTTGTATAATTTGTATTAAGTAAATTATATCTATAGGAGACAACAATTATATGTTTTGGCCATGAAACGTAGAATATTTGGCATGAAATGTATATTGTGAAAGATAAATAGATAAAAAGCAATTAATCTTTTACATTTGCCTATC
>JAUZPS010000195.1 GCA_030705945.1 Bacillota bacterium | reverse complement strand
TTTTCCACCACAACCGGAGCTTTCCATTCTTCCAGTTCTTGCTGGACCACAAAGGGAGAATCCTCAAATTTTATATTGGGGTTCAATACCTTTGAATGCAACGAAGGCACATGCATCTTATGCTGCATCATCAGAAGTATTTTAGTAATCCCGGCAATACCGGCCGCCGACTCCTGGTGCCCTACGTTTGATTTAACCGAACCGATGGAGCAGAACTGCTTGTCAAGAGTATATTGGCTAAAGGCCTTTGTCAGGCCTGCAATTTCGATGGGGTCACCCAGGGCTGTTCCGGTACCGTGGGCTTCAATATAGCTAACGGTCCTTGCGCTGATACCGGACTTTTTTATCGCCTCAGAAATCACCTCTGCCTGAGCATTGGGGTTTGGAACCGAATAGCCGCTGGTTTTGCCGCCGTGGTTGATAGCTGTTCCCTTAATCACCCCGTAAATACGATCTCCATCATCTATAGCTTCTTTGAGCGGCTTTAAGAGGATAGCCCCAACTCCTTCAGCAGGTACAAATCCGTCTCCTTCCGCGCCGAAGCTGTGACACCTTCCTTTTCTTGACAACATCTTAATCTGGCACATTGAAACGTACTTGGAAGGATGCATGTATAAATTGACCCCTCCAGCAATAGCCATCCTGCATTCGCCTTTTTTCAAGCTCTCACAGGCAATATGAATAGAGACAAGGGCTGAGGAGCATGCGGTATCTACCGGCACACTTGGCCCGCTTAAATTCAGAAGGTATGACACCCTGTTGGCAACAGACCATGGAGTTGAAGCGGTAATAACCCTGTTCCCCATCCCCCATTGTTCAGCCCCAAGAAGTTGGTATGTATTGCTGGTCACTCCCACAAACACACCTACATTTGGACCTATGTCCCCATGAGCATACCTCTTAAGAAGACTTTTGGTATACCCTGCATCCTCTAATGCTCCCCATGAGATTTCAAGGAACAGCCTTTCCTGTGGGTCCATTATTTCGGCCTCCCGGGGAGATATATTAAAAAAGAGCGGGTCAAATGTATCAATATGGTTGATAAAGCCTCCCCATTTGCAATACATTTTTCCTTCCTTGATTTTCTCGGTTTCAGGGTCGTAATACAACCGGTAGTCCCAACGGCTGACCGGAATTTCAGTGACACAATCCCTGCCATTTTTCATATTAGCCCAAAACTCCTGCAAATTATCTGCAAGCGGATAGCGGCCGCTTACACCGATAATGGCAATATCCCCCTTGTCTGCGTCGCTCTCCTGTGGAGTTCCATATTTGGCATTCACCTTGCCCCTGCTGCTTTCACCCATGGATTTCAATGTCTTCCATTGAAGATCTACGCTGGGTTCTGTTTTATCTCCGCCACCCTGGGATTCCTTTACCCCCAGCCCTAAATTTGATACAACCTGTTCTCTGTAATTATTTGCAACAAAATTTGCCATATCCCGTAAGTTGCGGTACTCGAACAACAGGGTCTTGGGCAGCGAACCGAGTTTTTTCTCCACATGTACATTAAATTGATTTATAATAATGGAATCAATCCCATACTCTTCAAAATTTGTGTTTACATCAATACTCTCTTCACTCATTCCCACTTCTTCAGCAAGTATGCCTTTAAGAAGCTCTTCGGTCTTTTGACGTATAATTTCGGTGTCTACGGAAGCTGCTGACGGTTTTGCATCTTCTTTGCCTGAAAAAAAGTTTCTGCTGAAATACTCCCGTATTTTATTCCTACTACCGTATAAGACCATCATCTGATGGCTGGAAGCCGTTAAGGAAGCTTCCAGCGCCTTTATCCCTTCGGTGGTAGGCAGGGCTTCCATACCAGCCTGTTCATTCATCATGTCCTGCTCATCCTTTGAAAGCTTCATTCCGCCTTCTTCCCATAAGGGCCAATTTACAGATACCGATTTTCCGGAGCGTCTGCCCGCATTTTTCAAGGTTTCACGCATCTTAGCATAATTATCCATAAAGCTGTTGCCATAGGAATAATCGCACTGTCCAACCTTTCCCGTCACACCGGCCATGGAAGAACAGAGCAGAAAGAAATCTAGGTTCTCCTTTTCAAAAACCTCATCCAGATTAACCGCGCCGTATACCTTTGGGGCAAGCACTGGTTCCATATCCTCTCGGGTTTTCCTTATAATGAAGCCATCCCTGTATACTCCTGCGCAATGAATGACCCCGTTGATTTCATTGAAAAGAGCTTTAACCCTGTCTGCAATTTTTTCAACATCCTCTCTGCGGGCTATATCCCCTTCCATATATACAACTTCAGCCCCCAAAGACTCAAGTTCCCTGATTTTACTTTCACTTTCCGGATTCAGGCTTGACCTGCCCGTAAGAACCAGCCGGGCTTTCAACTTCCCTGAGAGGTATTTTGCAAAAATAAACCCAAGACCCCCAAGACCTCCGGCAATCAAGTAGACTCCCCTGTACCTGAATAAAAGGTGTTCCCCCTGGATTACCTTTATTTCCTCAAGCCTTCTTAAGTATCTTACATTATCCTCCATGCGGATCTCCAGTTCCCTCGGCATGGAAGCATTGAATTCATTCATGAGCATGCCCATTGCCCATGCTGCTTCTCCCTGGACACCTGAGGAAGTTGCGCATATCCCGATTGTTTTTAATATAAAACTCGGGTTTTCCATAAACAACGTTTTAGCAAACCCGCTTACTGCGGCATGGTACGGCTGCATCTTCCCCAGATCGCCGTCAGTATTTTCCTGAACAGGATAGGTATATAAAATGATTGAGTTGCTTAATTTCTTTTTCATCAAAGCCTTTACAAGAAAGAATACCGAATATATGCTTCTTTCAAGTATATCTTTTAATGGAAGGGACTCATGTTCAAGGCTGCTGTTTGACCATCTGTGGATTATATGGCTAGGAACAATGCCTTGCTCTGTCAAGTCTTCTGTCAGCTTCTCATAGTCCTCACTAATTGAAGGATTTATATGATAAATTCCATCTTCCTTTTTCCCGAAGGTTTCTCCAATAAGCACAAGGCTGATTCTATGGCTATTTGCTGCCTTCTGCCTTATCACACGGAAAAACTCCACATCCGTATCAAAAATTACAAGATCGTCAATAACCTGACCCTTAGCATCTTTTTCATTATACATGCTCTTTTCCCATGCGCTCCTGTAATATACACTTTCCGGAAGCTCGATATTAGCTCCGGAAAGCCCGGAATCCATATTTACTCCACCAAGTCCCTCAATAAGTCTATACCCTTCTTCCGGTGTTATCCGGCGCTCTTCCACCCTGTCGAGAATTTCGCCTATTGTTAAACCTTCCCTGTTCATTACACTACCCCCATTAGCTTCCTGACTTGTTTCGCAGTTAATTCGCCTGAACGTACCTTTTGGAGCAGGTCTTCCAAATCGTAGCTTTTTGTTTTATGAGAACTTCCAAAGCTAACGCCCTCAGCCTTGACGGAAAAGCCCGAAAGTCTTACCAGTTCCCTTCCTTCGGCATCCAAAAAGTGTATATCGAATTGAACTTCATTTGCAGGCATTTGATCTATATCCGTATTTCTTTTTATTGCATACACATAGCATGCATTGTTCAATTTATTGATAATAAATGTCTCGGTAACTGAATATGGTATATATAACAAACCACTTTCTGTTTCCTTATCCATTTCCGGCATCATTGATATGGTCTGCAAAGCTCCGTTCAAGAGCGCAGGATGAAGCCCGAACTCACCCGACTGCGGTTTCATCTCTTCAGGCAGCGCAAGCTTTGATAAGGCTTGCGCTCCATTCGCAAAAAACTCCTCAATAACACGCAGCCCGGAACTTTGTACCTGCCCACTTCTTTCTAAAAACGCATAGCATTCCTTTCCGTTTTTATGAACGCTGCGCCGTTTCTTAATCTCCTCCAAATTGAATTGATTAACCTTTTGAGCATCTTCAGTTTCTTCCATAAACAACTTTCCCTGAGCTAGTACTACCAATCCGCTTTCAGCCCCTTTTGTTACGATTTCGCAGTCAACATGTTCATCTGCCTGGAACAAACTTATTTGCAAATCCATATATTCACTCGCAAGGCCTGCCGGCTTTGACCATTCCAGATCCTTTATAGCATGAACCGATACTTCTGCGGACATTTCACCAGCCGCTCTCATCATATCGAGGAAAACCATGCCGTTAATCAATGGGCATCCATAGTTTTTACCGGTGAACAAATATAAGCTGCTGCGGTCAAAACGTGTCAGAAATTTCTGTTCTTTAAAGCTTGAAATGTTCCGGTCGATTAAAGGATGCAGTTTTTCGGACTTTGAGTCTCTATCCCGGCGAATGATGGCGCCCCTGCTCATTTTTACCCAGCACCTCTCTTTCACGAACGGGTATACAGGCAGTGAAATCCGTCGGGGCATATATCCCTCATAGGCGGATTTCCAATCTATTTCAATACCGGACACCCATGATTCGGCCAGTTTGGAAAGTTTTCTTGTCTGGATTAATTTTTTGATGAATTCTTCTCCTTCTTCCCCCTCAATCAGCAGCGCGGGGCTCGTACTTTTTGATCTGGTTGTTCCCCTGAATAAGTCCTCAACCGGCTTCCCGCCCTTGCAAAATTCCGTCAACTTGTCATGTAACCCGTTAAAATCCTGGACAATAACCGCCAGTCTCTCTTCCATCGCCTCTCTTCCTACTTGCAGAGTGTATGCCATATCCATGAGGCTGAAGCTGTCCGCCACCGTTCCCTTTACGGGTTCCAATTTCCCTTTTCCCCTGTAATGTCTTATTAGAGTGTCTTTATATTCCTTGACTATATACTTTGTAAAAGCTTTGATGGAATTGTATTCGTAAAACACTTCCGCATTCAAACCGATATCGTACAAACCGTTGATTTTATCTGACAGTTCCACCGTCTTCAATATGTCAAAGCCATACTCCTCCAGTTTGTCCTCTGCATTGAGATCCTCTTCCCTGATATTCATAATGTCTGAAACTGCAAGCAGTATATCTTTTTGTACCTCGTTATGCAAACCGGACACAGATTTCAAGTCTTCTCCATTTGGAAGCACGTTGTCTTCCATGAAATTGCAAATGTCTTTTGCATATGCTTTCAACCTTTCCTCGTTTTTCGCCGAGAGCACTACTAACTGGGGAATCTGCTCATTCCCATGCTGCGATT
Source organism: Bacillota bacterium (assembly GCA_030705945.1). Classification (GTDB taxonomy): domain Bacteria; phylum Bacillota; class Clostridia; order Acetivibrionales; family DSM-2933; genus Pseudobacteroides. The sequence continues at coordinate 2,903 of JAUZPS010000195.1, read as the reverse complement.
CAGATGGGTTTTCATACTCCTCCAGTATTATGTGGGCATTTGAACCGCCTGCCCCGAAGGAGCTTATTCCAGCCCTTCTGGGATATGTCCTTTCTCCTCCATCCAACTTTAAAACAGGCTGCTTCCACTCCTCAAGTTCCTGCTGCACATAGAAGGGAGAATCGTCAAAACTGATATTGGGGTTCAGATAATCCGAATGAATAGACGGTACAAGCATTTTATGCTTCATCTGTAAAATGATCTTTGTTATTCCCGCAATGCCTGCTGCTGCTTCCAAATGCCCTATGTTTGATTTCACAGACCCTATGGAACAAAACTGCTTCTCACCTTCACATTCTGCAAATGCCTTGCTTAAACTCATAATCTCTATGGGGTCTCCAAGGGCCGTGCCTGTCCCATGGGCTTCTATAAAGCTCAATGTCCGGGGATGAACCCCATTGTTTTTCAATACTCTCGTGATAAGACTCTCCTGTTCATTGGGATTAGGCACCGTATAACCGTTTGTTTTACCTCCGTGGTTGATTCCACTTCCTTTTACAACGGCATATATTCTATCTCCATCCTGAACAGCTTTTTTCAGAGGCTTTAATAAAACCGCGCCTGCGCCTTCACCCGGCACATAGCCGTCACCGCCCTCACCAAAGCTCCTGCATCTGCCGTCACTAGACAAAAAGTTTCCCTGACTAAGCAGAATATATTTATTGGGGTGTATGGATAAATTGACCCCACCTGCAACCGCGACCTCACATTCTCCCCTGTAAATGCTCTCACATGCCATATGCAAGGCCGTCAGGGAGGATGAGCACATGGTATCCATAGCCACACTGGGCCCATGGAAATTAAAATAATAGGAGATCCGGTTGGCAATAGATGCAAAGGAAGCCCCCAGAGCTATCTTATTGCCTTTTTGCGATTCCTCCGCTCCAAACAACTGGTATTGTCCGTACATGACACCGACAAACACCCCTACAGTATATCTGGACAACAATTTTCTGGTGTATACCGCATCTTCTACCGTATGCCATACCGTCTCAAGGAACAGCCGTTCCTGAGGGTCCATAAAAGCTGCCTCTCTAGGTGTTATATTGAAAAACATTGGGTCAAATTTGTCCTCATCGTCTATAAAGCCGCCCCACTTGCTTTTTGAGAAACCCTTACCGTCCTCGCTGTAGTAATCGGAATAGTTCCACCGTTCATCGGGTATTTCGGTGATACAGTCTCTGCCGTTTTTTAAATTTTCCCAGAACTCATCAAGGTTTCTAGCTTTCGGATACCTTCCGCTTACACCTATAATTGCAATACCTTCCCTCTGCCCGCTTTCATAACCTTCAGACTCAGGGACCTTTTTGGCAAAACGATGTTGGGCACGCTCCGTAAGCTTTGAAGTCAAACCTTTTGTAGGCGCAACGTCTTCAGCCAGGCCGGAGGCCAGTGGAATGTATCTTTCAATCAGCTTGGTCTGATGGTTTGAGACAAAATAATCTGCCAGCTCCTTTATGGTCTGGTACTCAAAGAACAATGTTTTGGGTAGTTTCCCGAAGTCCTTTTCCAGTTCCTTTGTCATATTCACGATTGCAATAGAGTCTATCCCATAGCTTTCAAAAGGTTCCCCTGATTCCAGCCTTGAAAGTGGTACTTTCAGTTCCCCGGACAGCAAGTTTTTCAAATATGCTTGGGTTTTATCCTTCAGTAATGATTCCTGTACCACAGTTTCAGTTTGTACCACCGCTTCAGGTTGTCTTACCGCTTCAAGCGGTCTCACTGCTTCAGGAAGTACCTGTCGCTCTTCCCTGTTATTTCCCCTTACCTGAAACAATGCCTTTCGAATCCTGTCTCCATCGCCTTCCATAATTCCCACCTGGGAGAAAGGTAACCTCAATCCCAATTCAAAAGCCTCTATCCCGTTTTTATTGGTCAGCGGCATAATCCCGAAGGAATCGTACAACAAGGCTTCCTTATAATCCTCTGTCTTCATTCCGCCTTCTTTCCACAACGGCCAGTTGATGGAGAGGGTTTTTCCATGTCCTCCCCTCCTTGCGCGCTCCGAAGCATAATCGTCCATAAAGCAGTTGCCATAGGCATAATCCCCCTGGCCTGCGTTTCCCATGGCCGCTATGGAAGAAAACATTACGAAGAAATCCAGATCGTCCTGTTTTGTCGCCTCATCCAGCCATATCGCGCCAAATACCTTGGGAGCCAATACCTGCTCCATCTCTTCGGCCTTTTTTCTTAAGACAAAAGAGTCTCTGATAACACCTGCGCAATGTATGATTCCATTGATTCCTCCAAAACGATTCCTTATTCCTTCCACCAGTTTGTTGACTTCTTCCTTTTTGGAAATGTCCGCTTTGATGTACTCCACCTGCGAGCCGTCTTTCTCCAACAGGCTCAACCTTTTTTCCTTATTCTTGTCCAATTGAGACCGCCCTGTCAGCACCAGCTTGACCTTTTCCTTTTCAACCAGGTACTTCGCAAAAATAAGTCCCAGCTCTCCGGCGCCGCCTGTAATAAGATATACTCCATCCTTCTTCACATGGGGAGGTTCATGCCCAAAACTGCCGGCATCAATTTCTCCCAGCTTTCTTACAAGCCTTTCCCCGTGACTGTAAAGTATATCGTCGCTGCCGTCTTCTTCAAACTCTTTCAATATAAGATTTATTACACTATGGGAATGTAGAATGTTTTCTTCTAATCCTATCGTTTTAATTGTAAAATTCGGATTTTCAATATGAATGGTATGAGTCAACCCTGACACTGCTGAATAAACCGGGTTGCATACATCACCTGCAGCAGAATGCGCATATAGCATCTTTATTCCTGACTTAAGCTTTTGTTCCATGAGCGCCTGGCTCAGGTATAAAATAGAGTATACACTATTGTCCAACTGTTTCTTCAGCGCTTTT
>JAUZPS010000194.1 GCA_030705945.1 Bacillota bacterium | reverse complement strand
GCGGCAGTTATTTTGATCCCTGTTTATTCATTGATACTGACGGCACCCCCTATTTGGCCTATGGCGGAGCATGGCAAAATCAGATCAGCATGATACAGTTGAATTCGACCTTAACCGGTACAACTGGGTCAGCTAAAGTAATTCTTTCTTATAACAGTGTTGAAGGTTCACATATAGTTAAAGCCAAAGGCAGATATTATTTGTTTAATGCAGTACCTGCGCAAAGATTAGTGTGTTCTAGATCAAATAGCGTCTGGGGACCTTATGGCGAAACTACTACCCTTTGTACAGCCGGAAAAGGCGGACATCAGGGCGGTATTGTAGATCTCCCAGATGGCAGTTACTGGGGCTATCTTCATCAGGATGACGGCGCCATCGGCCGTCCGACCAGAATCTGCCCTATTACCTGGCAGAATGACTGGCCAATGTTCGGAAGAGCTGGATATTTAGGCCAGGTTGAATCGAAATACACAAAACCTATTGCAAATAAGCCCATCAAGACACCTCAAGCTTCAGATGAATTTAATAGCAATACTTTAGGGCTTCAGTGGATGTGGAATCATAATCCTGATAATACAAAATGGTCCCTGACAGGATCTGCATTAAGGTTAAAAGCTACTACCGGCGCCGATTTCTGGCATGCTAGAAACAGTATAACTCAAAAAGGCCAGGGTCTGACAAGTTCCGGCAGCATTAAAATTGATTGCAGCGCTATGCAGCCTGGAGATGTATGCGGATTAGGAATGTTAGGCGATCCCCGCGGCTATATTGCTGTAACTAAGGACCCTAAGCGTATAATAATGTCGGAAGAAGACACCGTAAAGGCAACTGTTAGTAACATAACTTCAAATATTTTGTACTTTAGAATAGAAATGAACTTCAGCAACAAGCAAGCCAAGTTTTACTGGAAGGATGATACAAGAAGTTGGCAGCCGCTTGGAACAACAATAACTATGGGATATGATTGGCAATACGGCACCTTCCAAGGTGAACAGTATGCTATTTTGAATTTTAATCCTTCCGGAAGTACCGGTTATATGGATGTCGACTGGTTCCGTTTAAATGATGCGCCAGGTGATACTGTAAGTCAGACAAATACTCCTACAACTACAACTACCCCTACATCCACACCTAAGCCTACATCCACACCTACATCAACGCCTACTGTAAAACCTACAATTGCAAACAGTGTTGACTTAAATCATGATGGTGTTATAAACATGGCAGATGTAATACTTTTGGCCAGCAAATTTAATTCTGTTATAGGAAATCCTGGATACAATGATGCTTACGATATCAATAAAGACGGAGCTATAAACATGTCTGATGTAATACAAATTGCTGCTAAATTTAACACTGTTGTGTAATACATAGCTGCAAAAAATAAAGAGCGCGTTTATTGTTTACAATCAATGAAATTTAGGGGGATTTATAATGAGAAAAAATCTTAACAGGCTATTGGCGGGATTATTGATATGCTCTTTGATGGTTAGTGTATTACTCATTTCAACGGGTGTGACATATGCTGCCGACGAGGCTTATGTCATGGGATATTTTACTGAAAACTCCAACTATGGCGCAGCGCAATATTCGCTGCATCTTGCTTACAGCTATGATGGACTAAATTATGCGCCGTTAAACCAAAATAATCCTGTGGCTATTCCGACGCAAGGCTATCAAGGTTTGCGTGATCCATTTATTTTGAGGAAACAGGACGGCAATTTTGTTGTTTTGGCAACAAATATGAAAGGTATAGACATGGCCGGTAACAAAAGTCAAACTCTCCAGTGTTGGGATTCCAATGATGGATTGAGGACTTTCACTAATTACCGTTTGCTCAAGGTAAATAACAGTTCCACTATGCATGCCTGGGCACCGGAAGCGTTCTGGGACGCCGGCAGAAAACAGTATGCAGTCATCTGGGCTGGAGATGGTAAGCTATATGTTAGTTATACAACTGATTTTATAACTGTAACCGACTCAAACAATCTGACTGTATTCCAAAACCCCGGTTATACAGTATATGATGGTGATATGACAATGTATAACGGCGTGAATTATTTCTATAACGCCAATGGCGCTATTCATGGGTGGAAAAGCAACTCGTTAAATCCAGGAAGCTTTACCAGTAATTATGTTCCTAGTCTTAACCCTGCAGGAGCAATCGAAGCGCCAACTGTGGTACAAAAGATAGGAACTAGTACCTTCTGGCTCTGGGGTGACAGTTATTCACCGGTAAATGCGTTATTTTATGTATACCAGACGAGCGATATTTCCACTAATTCTTGGAAATTGATGAATAGACGAGATTATGAAGGACCTCCACTTGGCAAACATAATACAATTTGTAAAGTTTCACTTGCGGAATTGAACAACCTTATCGCAAAGTGGGGTAATCCGAATTATCAGAGAATAAAATCCTATAGTAAACCAGACAGTTTTATCAGAAATTCAAATACTACGGTAAAACTTGATCTTTCATGCGCTGATCCAATAACTGACTCTCATTGGAAAATAGTTCCCGGTCTTGCTGATCCTAACGGAATATCTTTTGAATCAGTCAGCAAACCAAATTACTATTTAAGAAATTCCAACGGTTCAGTGGTTTTGAACTCCAATGATAACTCATCAACATTTAAAGGTAATGCAACCTTTTATAAGGTTAATGGACTTGCAGATTCAAGCTGGACATCATTTAAGTCATATAATGATTCTACCAAATATCTCAGACAGAGCAATAATAGTTTGAGGGTTGATCCAATCAGTACTGATACTGATAAGCAGGATGCAACATTTAAAATCTTTTATGATACAACTTCCAATCCGCCTCCAAGCCCAACAGCTACTCATGCGCCCACACAGACACCTACACAAACACCCACTCAGACACCTGCCCCAACTAGATCAGCATTCGCGCAGATCGAAGCTGAAAGTTACAATACCCAGTCAGGTATCCAGACTGAAACCTGCAACGAAGGCGGAGATGATGTAGGATATATAGAGAATGGGGATTATGCAGTTTACAACAATATCAATTTCGGCAGCGGCGCTGGAAGCTTCCAAGCCAGAGTATCCAGCGGTACCAGCGGAGGCAGTATTGAGATCAGGCTTGATAGTATTACCGGTCCTTTAGTAGGAACATGTCCAGTTACAGGAACTGGCGATTGGCAGACCTGGTCTACTGCAACGTGCAATGTCAGTGGAGTAACTGGTACTCATAATCTTTATTTAAAATTCATAGGCGGAAGCAGTTACTTGTTTAATCTGAACTGGTTCAAGTTCAGTACTTCAACGCCTCCTACTTCAACATCTACACCTACAAACAGTATTGACTTAAACCGTGATGGTGTTATAAACATGGCGGATGTAATACTTTTAGCCAGCAAATTTAATTCTGTTATAGGAAATCCTGGATACGTTGACGCTTACGACATCAATAAAGACGGAGCTATAAATATGTCGGATGTAATACAAATTGCGGCTAAATTTAACACTATTGTGTAATACATACTTACACTCAACAAAGTAGTAGATTATAAAAGATCAGACTTAAAATTTTAATAAACAAAATTAAAAGGAAGTGTTGTAGATGAAGATTAGCAAAAAAATATTCAAGAAAGTTGGCTCAATTTTCTTAGCTGGCGCGCTGGCAGTAACTTGGAACTTGCCTTTTAACAGTTATTTTGACAGTTCCTCAAACGGTTCCAAATCCTTTGCAGCTGCTTCAGATAATGACCTCAAATTATGGTACAACAGTATGGCAGGAACTAATTTTTCCGGAGATTCCGCTGATCTAAATGAGTCATTTTATAAGGCATTGCCAATTGGTAATGGCCGTATCGGTGGAATGGTCTATGGTAATTACCCTGATGAAAGAATCGACTTAAACGAAGCTACATTTTGGAGCAGTGGACCTAGCAACAATAATAAAGCAGGAGCCGCAAACACTCTCAAAACTGCTCAGGACCAGTTGTTTGCAGGTAATTATAAGACAGGAAGCGCAACTGTTGCAACAATGATAGGCGGTGGAGAAGCAAGATATCAATCCGTCGGAGACTTGAAATTAGCGCTCGGTCACAGCGGAGCAACTGGTTACTCAAGACAACTGGATATGAATACAGGTGTTGTTTCATGCGATTACACCTATGGTGGAAAAACATATCACCGTGAATCTTTCGTAAGTTATCCTGATCAGGTCATGGTAACAAGACTGACTTCTAGCGCAACAGGATCAATTTCTTTTACTGCAAGCTATGAATCATCACTTACTGGCCAATATTCAGTTACTGCATCAGGTTCAGATACCTTGGTAATGGATGGAAAAGGGGATTCTGATAATGGCGTTGCATCAGCAGTTAGATTCGAAACCCGTTCAAAATTTATGAACACTAACGGTTCAGTTGCAGCCAGCGGTAACACCATAAAAGTAACCAATGCTGATTCAGTAGTTATTATTACATCAGTACGTACCAACTTTGTTAATTACAAAACTGTTAACGGAGATGAGAAAGGAAAGGCAGCAGCAGACATTACAAGCGCTTCTTCCAAATCCTATTCTACCTTATATAACAACCACGTTGCCGACTATCAGGCATTATTCCAAAGAGTGGATGTTGACCTTGGAGGCTCTGGAAGTGAGAACAACAAGTCAATGGGGCAACGTATAGCCGATTTTGGCGCAACCAATGACCCAAAATTTGTTAAAGTGCTTTTCCAATATGGACGTTACCTAATGATAAGCGCTTCCCGCGATTCTCAGCCAATGAACCTGCAGGGAATATGGAATAAATTCCGTTATCCTGCATGGGGCTGTAAGCTCACAACTAATATCAACTATGAAATGAATTATTGGCCAGCTTTCACAACCAATCTGGAAGAGTGCTTCAAGCCTTTTATCGAAAAGGCAAAAGCTCTTCAAGCGCCTGGTAACGAAACAGCTAAAGCGCATTATAATATATCCAACGGGTGGGTAGTTCATCATAACACTGACTTATGGAACAGAACTGCGCCTATTGACGGTGAATGGGGATTCTGGCCAGTTGGCGCCGGTTGGATTTCAAATATGTTATATGATGCATATAACTTTAATCAGGATACAAAATATCTTAATGATATTTATCCAGTAATCAAGGGTAGCGCAGACTTCTTGCAAACATTGATGCAATCCCATGCCATCAATGGACAAAATTATCAGGTAATTTGTCCGGGTACATCTCCCGAGCTTACACCACCAAGCGCAAGTGGCGGACAAGGCGCATACAACAGCTATGGAGTTACAATGGATAACGATATCAGCAGAGAACTTTTCAAAGGTGTAATTCAGGCATCTAGAATACTTAATGTTGATTCTGCTTTCCGCACCACTCTCGAATCCAAGGTTTCAGCTATCAAACCTGATACCATTGGAAGTTGGGGTCAGCTTCAGGAATGGGCTTATGACTGGGATAGCCAGTACGAGAAAAACAGACATACTTCTTTCGCATATGCCCTTTTCCCAGGACAAGATATAAACAAACGCGATAATCCTACTATTGCAAGCGCTGTAGGCAAGTCTTTAACAAGCCGTGGAGATGCAGGAACAGGTTGGTCTGAAGCTTGGAAACTAAACAGCTGGGCAAGACTTGAAGATGGCGCGCACGCTTACAATCTTATAAAATTATTGGTTACACCAGTTACTAAAGATGGTCGTCTCTATGATAACTTATGGGATGCTCATCCACCATTCCAGATAGATGGTAACTTCGGGTTTACATCTGGTGTAGCAGAAATGCTTTTGCAGAGCCATAATAACGAAATTCAACTTTTACCGGCGCTTCCTAGCCAATGGGCTACAGGTCATGCAAACGGACTTAGAGCGCGTGGTAATTTTACAGTCAATCAGACATGGTCCAATGGAACTTTAACAGGCGCTACTATCAAGTCACTTTCAGGTAGTGTTTGTAACGCGCGTTATGGTAACAAAACCATCAGCTTCCCGACTACAGCAGGTAGCACATATCAATTGAACAGTTCATTGCAATTGGTAACCAGCAGCGCAACAATATCAAATATAGCTTTGAATAAGACTGCCACTGCTTCTGGTAATACCTCTGGTGAAGAAGCTAGCAAAGCTGTTGATGGTTCAACTACATCCAAATGGTCTCATATTAACGGTATGAGTGGTGAATGGTTAAAAGTTGACCTCGGAGCGAAATATGATATCAGCCGTTGGGTTGTTAAAAATGATGGTGTTGCTGAAGCAATCAAGTACAATACAAGAGATTTAACACTGCAAAAGAGTGATGATGGAAATACCTGGACTGACGTTGATCTTCTCTATGGAAATCAGCAAAATATAGTCGACAGGAATGTCCCCACCTTTACTGCAAGGTATGTACGGTTATATATCAATACTGCAACCCAGGATAATTCCGGCGGCGCCAGAATCCCTGAATTTGAGCTCTGGGGTAAATCCAACAGTGGAACTATAGATACCCCTGTTCCTACTAATACCCAGATTCCTACTAATACTCAGATTCCTACTAATACACCAACTCCAACTTCTCCAACTGTGAAAAGCGCTGACTTAAACCATGACGGCGTTGTAAACATGGCGGACGTAATACTTTTGGCTGGTAAATTTAATACTATTTCAGGAACTTCAGGCTTTGTTAATGCATATGACTTAAATAGCGACGGAGTTATAAACATGTCAGATGTAATAATACTCGCAGCTAAATTTAACTCTGTTGTTTAAAAAATGCTAGAGCTAATCAAATATAAAATAAGTTTTATGCTGGTGGCGCAGAACAGCCAAAAATACTCTTTTCAAAGCAAACTGATATAAAAAACTTTACATTCTGGTTATTTCTACGAGTGACAGAATAATAGCTAAAAGAATATCAGAGGTGTTTACCTAAAAGGTAAACACCTTCTTTTAATTTGAAACTATAAATTATTGCGCTTTGCTATTTTAAGATCATTATTAATCTTACATTTAACAGAGCCAAATACTTTAGCAGAACAAAATAATGAACGGTTATAAAGGTATTTTGCGATAGGTAAATTTAATAATTAATCGATTTTACTACTTGCAAAATTTATGGCTAAAATTAACAGCAAATATAAGGTTTAATCATATAGCTTTCTATGCTATAATCTATATAAGTTGCGAAAAAGATTTTACATTAAAAATGCAGTTAATACGTCTGCATTTTACTATCAAAGCTGAACTTTTTGCAACTTATGAATCAAGGTGTATATTTTGCAATATAAAAAACCGGATGTAAAATGTTTATTGCAAAATATCTATATAAAAGTCATTATTAATCTTACATTCATTTAGCAGAGCAAAATATCGAATGGTTTTATAGTTATTTTGTGATAGATAAATGTATTAGATTAATTGATTTTAATAGAATTAAAATTCTTTCAAGAGGGGGTATCAGATGGGAAAAAAGCGAGTAACTAGACTAATTGCATTCACAATAATCACTGTTCTATTTTTACTATTGATACCGGACACTCTAAACTTTGTAGATGATCTCCAAAATCATACACAAAGCTCTAAAGCTTTCTTAACATCAGGTATATTTCATACCGATGTTTTATATATTGACAGAGAAAAACAAAAGACAGCTATTCAGAAATTGCATGTAAAAAATAATAATTTTTATACATCACAAACGTCCATACATGCTATTTCTAAGACTAATTTCCAGCATGAGTATTTTATATTGGATTATAGAGATAGAATCCGGCAATCTATACCTGATTATTTTAATGGAGGTAAATATAAGCGCAATCACTTCTATATCTAAATTTTAGATAACGGAGGTGAGATTATTGAATTTAACAGTTATTCTTATTATTGTTTTCGGCGCGATTTTTTGTATCGGCGGACCAATTCTAGGTCATTATGCAGCTAAAGCCAGCGAAAATATTGGAAAAGAAGATATAAATAAATCAAAAAGCAAGTAACAAGATAAAATAAATTGAACGGCTATAGCGTTAAATTTTTACACGCTTATAGCCGTTCTTTCTCTTATGATACCTAACTGTAAAGTTTTAT
>JAUZPS010000193.1 GCA_030705945.1 Bacillota bacterium | reverse complement strand
ATATGCTCTTCATCTCTTACAGCGATGCATCTGGCTTGTGAGAGTATCCGAAGAGGGGAGTGTCAGGTTGCTGTTTCGGGAGGTGTGAATCTATCAGTACACGTCAACAAGTATATCATGCTGGGCCAGGGTAATTTCCTTTCCAGCGATGGGCGTTGCAGGAGCTTCGGAGAGGGAGGAGATGGTTATGTCCCTGGAGAAGGAGTGGGAGCTGTGCTTCTTAAGTCTCTCAAAAAAGCGGAGGAGGACGGAGACCAAATTTATGGTGTGATTAAAGGCACAGCCATTAACCACGGCGGAAAGGTGAACGGGTATACCGTCCCGGATCCCAATGCCCAGGCGCGGCTTATAGTGGATACATTAAAAAAATCAAATATAGACCCAAGAACAGTGAGTTACATTGAGGCCCACGGCACAGGAACATCCATGGGAGATCCCATAGAAATAAGCGGTCTGACCAAAGCCTTCAACGAATATACAAGTGATAGAAACTTTTGCTCCATTGGTTCGATAAAATCAAATATCGGACATCTGGAATCTGCGTCGGGTATTGCGAGCATCACAAAAGTACTTTTGCAGATGAAGCATAAACAATTGGTACCTTCAATCCATTCGGATGTGAAAAATCCTAATATAGACTTTAATGACTCCCCTTTCTATGTACAGAACAGGCTTGAAGATTGGAAACAGCCTGTAATCATGGAAAACGGAAGAAGAATGGTATACCCGAGAAGAGCGGGTATCAGTTCCTTCGGCGCCGGTGGGGCCAATGCCCATATAATCCTTGAAGAATACCAGGGAACTGTAAGCTATTCGGAAGGTAAACCGAGTGAGAAGTTCCTGATTCTGCTTTCGGCAAAAAATGAGGATAGGCTTAAAGTCTATTCCGAGCAGCTTTATGAGTTTTTAGAAGAAGTCACTGCCAAAAAAGTCGAAAAGGGGCTTGATGAGAAGCTTTTGCTCAATAGTTTGCGGTTGGACTTGATTGAGATATGCTCGGAGGTCACTAAAGTCAGCCGGGAAGATATAGACTGGGATATGAACATGGAAGAATACGGCTTTGACCCGGTGATGTTCAACGCCCTTGCAGAAGGGTTGGCAAATAAATATGATATAAATCTGAATGTTCATGTATTCATGGAAATTGATTCCCTTCAATCTCTGATGAAATATCTGTTAAAGAACTGTGGGGACAAATTGGAGGAGTTTTATGGCGAGGGGGCTAAGAAAGGGGCCGCTCAGGACGAAGAAAAAGGGTTGCTGGGCGCTGTGGCTTATACCCTTCAGATCGGACGTGAGGCTATGGAGGAGAGGATGGCCTTTGTAGTCGAAAATATGGAGCAGCTTCGTGAAGGCTTATACCGCTACTTTAAGTCAGGGAGTGTACAGGAAAACGGATTTAAAGCAAACATAAAGCAAAATACCGACAAGCTTCTGCTTCTCACCGAGGGAGAAGAAGGTAATGAGCTGATCAGCAGCCTTCTACGGAATAAAAAATTAAACAGATTGGCCCACTTATGGGTATATGGCGCGGAAGTGGACTGGAGACAGCTTTACAGAGGGTCTCGCTGTCCCATTGTTTCACTGCCGGTATATCCCTTTGCAAAGGAACGGTACTGGGTGCCAAAGACAAGTCATAGCAAGGTTAATGCTGATATCTCCAAACTTCACCCGATGATTGACAAAAATATATCCGACCTTAGAGAACAGAAATTTATCTCGAATATAAATGGTGATGAGCTTTATTTGGACAGTTGTTCGGTACTTGGACTGAAAGCGCTGCCGGGAATGGCTTGTCTGGAAATCATGCGGGCGGCTGGCGAGCTTTCGGTAGGTGAGAGGGTGATTTCAGCCAGAGACATTCAATGGATGAAGCCTATTATGGCTGATGAAAGCTCCGGTTGTCAAATAACCGCAAGCTTGTATGAAGTGGGACTCGAAGAGGTAGGCTGCGGGCTGTACCTTGAAGATGGAGAAAGAAGCCTTTGTGTACATGGAACACTTATATACGGAGCTTCCAGCAGCAATAAAGATCAGTATGAGAAGATGGATATACAGGGCATCAAATCGAAATGCGCCGAAGTTATGGATTCCGGTGAATGCTATCGTGTAATGGACGGTTATGGAATGAAATACGGCAGCAATTTAAGGGTAATACGGGAGTTTGCGGCAAATGGAGATGAAAGCATTACATGGGTTAAGCTGCCTGCTGAAGTCAAGGATAGTGTAAAGGGTCTGGTACTGCATCCGCTGTTGATGGAGGGTATCATACAGGCGGCGATTGTCTCAGCCGGGAATAATTCCATGATACAGCCAGGACCATATATGCCTTTTGAAATGGGTATGCTGGAAATAGCCGGGGAACTACCGGAGGAATGCTACATTCATACGATCCTTACGCAAACCCACAAAGGAGAGAAAACGGGGATTACATACTGTAATATCAAAGTGGCGGATTTATCAGGGCGTGTATTGCTGGATGTGAAAGAGCTGGGATTTGCGCCAGTTGAACTGAAATGCAGAAACGAACTGTCCTTACACGGTGAAGCGGGAGGCGCAACTGCGCAGTTCCTGCTTGAAAAGGAATGGAGGAAATCTCCCGTCAGCAGACCTTTGCCCAAAAAGCTGGAGGGGACAATTGTGGTCCTGACTAATGAGGAGATGGACGCTGCAGGACTTATACCGGGAGATTCCGCAGGATTAAAGGTAGTGAAAATATGCAGAGGCGCGCGCTTTGAAAAAGTGAATGATGGAAGATACATCATGGATTTTAGCCGGATGGAGCATGGAATAAAAGCAGCCGGAGAAATACTGGAGAATGGAGTGGCGGTTACCGCATTTGTTGATCTGTCGGATATATACAGTAAGCAGGTAGAAACAGTTGGGGGCTGCATGGCTAAAATAACATTGATGCAGCAGTTGATTAAAAACTTTAGAAATACCGGGATGGATATCGTACACCTGACAAAAGGGCTGCAAACTTTCAATACTGGAGATACCACCCTTGCAGGCGCTGATTTCGCAGGGTTTGTAAAGATGATGGGCGCTGAATACGGAAAGATAAAATCCGTTACAATAGATCTGGACATTATTCCATCAAATTTTGAGGCGCTGTGGGATAGGATATCTTCGGAACTGGACAATGAAAAATTGGAGAGCGAGGTATGCTACCGGTCGGGGGAAAGGTATATCCCATGTATGAAGAAAGCGCTTCCAACCGATCTGGCGCCCGGATACGGAAAATTTCAGAGGATTAATTCCGAAAAAGTAATTGTTGTGACAGGGGGAACCCGTGGAATGGGCGCCGAATCAGCCAAATATCTCGTAGAAAAGGGCGCCAGAAAGTTAGTCCTGATGGGAGTACAAAAGCTGCCCCCAAGAGATCAGTGGAATTCAATTCAGTCAGATCCCAATACCCGTTCTGATATTAAAGAAAAGATCGGAATGATTCAAACGCTTGAGAAAAATGGAGCGCAGGTTGAAATTTACATTGGCTCCCTTACACAAAAGGACCGTCTGGAGGAGTACTTCGATGGCGTGAGAAACAGGTTGGGAGAAATCGGTGGAGTTATTCACTGCGCCGGATTGAAGATAGATAAGAACCCGGCGTTCATAAATAAAAAGCCCGAAGACATACAACGGGTTTTTGAACCCAAGTTTGAAGGTCTTCAAGTTTTACACCAGGTGTTCCAAAAAGATGTATTGGAATTTTTCATACTGTTTTCGTCGGTATCAGGCCTTATGCCTGTTCTCGGCGGAGGCGTAAGCGACTATGCTGCAGCAAACGCGTTTATGGATTTCTATGCGGCATACAGGTACAGTAAGGGGGATACCTATTACAGATCTATTCAATGGCCTATGTGGAAAGGCGTGGGTATGGGCGAGATGGAGAGCCCGGTTTACCGGCATTTTGGATTGGTATCCCATTCCGTTCAGGATGGGTTCAATATGCTGGAGGAATCCATGAAATATGGCCATAGCCCTTGCCTGATGCCATGTGTGGCCTACGAAAGCCGCTTAAAGCCTGAGGAGCTTCTGAAGATTAAACACGAAATAAGTACCACAGCTGCATACAGGGAGGAGGCTTCCGGCATCAGCAAGAAATCTGGAACTGCGCAGACAGGGCATATCGAGGCTTCCACACTTAGAAAACTCAAGGAGCTGTTTTCCCAGGAACTTGGAATTCCCGAGGAAAAGCTGGATATCCATATGACCTTTGACGATATGGGTGTTGACTCGGTACTGCTGGCAGAAATGGTCAGAAGGGTTGAGAACTGGGTAGGCGCCAAGGTGGAACCTTCAATGTTTTTGGAACATCCCACTCTGGAGCGCCTTGGCAGATACATTGAAGAGAACTATTTGGGTGGGGATACTCCAAAGGATGATGAACGTGTTATGCCGGATGACAACAGCGATGTGGGTAAAGTCCCTGCATGCCTTGTGTTTAAGCCAGAGCGCGAACTCAAATTGGGGATAGTTCCTGTAAATCCGGGCAGAGCCGTAAAAGCTGCAACTGGAATATGCAATGAAGCAAAATCCGGGAAAATTGCAGTTATAGGTGTAGCATGCAACTTCCCCGGCGCGAAGAACAAGGATGCATACTGGAGAAACCTGGCGGGAGGCGTTAGCAGCATAAGTGAAATACCCGGGAGCAGATGGAGTATTGAAGAATACTTCTCGCCTGAATATCAGAAAGGAAAAAGTATCAGCAAATGGGGCGGATTTATTGAGGAAGTGGAGTATTTCGATCCCGACTACTTTAATATCAATGAGGAGGATGCATACAGTTACGACCCTTTGATACGCCAGTTCATGGAGGTTTCGGTACAGACACTGAGAGATGCGGGATATGAAAATAAGGAATTATGGGGTAAAAAGGTAGGTGTATTTGTAGGCGCGCGCGCAGGAGCCTTTGCGCCAACCTTGGAGGAAATAGGTAAAAGCACCATTGCAGGAATCGGACAGAATTTCATTGCCGCGCATGTTTCCCATTTCTTCAATTTCAAAGGTCCCAACATGGTCATTGACACAGCCTGCTCCTCATCACTGGTAAGCGCGCATCTTGCATGCCGCAGCCTGATTGAAGGAGAATCGGAGGCAGCTTTGGCCGGGGGTGTGGATATACTTCTTAATGAACAGCCGTATCTGATATTGAGTGAGAGCAGAGCTCTTTCTCCTGACGGTAAATGCCATACCTTTGACGAAAATGCCAACGGCTTTGTGCCAGGAGAGGGATGTGGGGCGGTATTGCTAAAACCGTTGGAAAAGGCTATTGCGGATGGCGATCGGATATATGCGGTGATAGAAGCTTCAGCAGTCAATAATGACGGACATACCATGGGATTGACTACGCCAAATCCGGATGCTCAAAGCGAGGTTATATTGGAGGCTTTAAATAAAGGAAATATTGTTCCGGATTCCATTTCATATATTGAAACTCACGGTACAGGAACAATGATTGGTGATCCCATCGAGCTAAAAGCTTTAAAAAATGTGTTCCAGAAGCCAGGCGGGGAAAACCAGTTTTGCGCAGTAGGCAGTGTAAAATCGAATTTCGGACACCTTTTAAGCGCGGCAGGGATTGCAAGCCTTATCAAGGTTGTTTTGTCTATCAGGGAAAGGAAAATACCTCCCACCTTGAACTGTGAATCACCAAACCCGCGTTTCAAGTTTGAGAAGTCGCCTTTCTATCCTAATACAGAGTTGAAGGAATGGAAGCCCCGTATGGGAGTGAGAAGGGCGGGAATCAGTTCCTTTGGATTCGGTGGAACAAATGCGCACATGATTTTGTGTGAACCGGATATAAAAACTACAACAGGATATCAGGCAAAAAGAACCTCCCTGCCTCCTGTTGTATTCAATAAAAAGAGGTTCTGGAAGGACAGCAAGGATAAGGTTGCACCACGCCGGGATATCGGGACGATTTCCGCGCCGGTCAGTGGCATAATGGCGGAAGTTAAAGAAGAAACATTGTACCATGAAAATCTTTACAGGCTTTTGAAAATCACCGATGAGAGTGATGATGGGCCCAAAGCGAGCGAAGACACCGTGGCGGCGCGCTTTGTCGTACCGCTGCTGGAAATCACCGATGAAAGTGATGATGAGCAGTATATAAAAAGGGAACAGGTGAAAATGGCGCCGATACTGGAAATTACCGATGAAACGGAAAATCAGTTTTAGGGAGGTATAGAGGATGAAAGTACTAGGGGTCAATGGAAGCCCTAAGGGAAGGGAAAGCAACACAGATTGTATATTGCAGCCGTTTTTGAAAGGAACGCGGGATGCTGGAGCCGAAGCGGAAGTTATTTATCTTTATGACAGGAAAATAGCGCACTGTATCGGGTGCTATTCATGCTGGAGCAAAACTCCCGGCGAATGTATACACAAGGATGATATGAGAGATCTGCTGCCGAAAGTGATGGATGCGGATATCATTGTATGGGCCTCTCCTTTATACTTTTACACTGTAACCGGTATTATGAAGAATTTTATAGACCGGTTGTTCCCGTTGCTTTCTCCTGCAGGGGGAAATAGCGGGAACAGGTATAATCAAGGTTCTCAGACCGAAAGAAACGAGTCCAAAAAGAATGTCCTCATTTCAACCTGCGGCTTTCCTGGAAAAAATAACTTTTCAGGTCTTATAGAGTCCTTCAGAATCATGAATGGTGGAAAAATAGAGGCTTCTATTTTGTTTGCGGAAGGTGGGCTGTTGAAGAAAGACTACCTGAAAGAGGTACTTGCTCCTTATTTCAGCGCAGTTGAAAGCGCGGGGAGGGAAATTGTCAGGCTGGGATATGTGACCCTTGAAACACAATCCAAAATAGATAAGGATGCAGTACATTCTTTGATCAATGAACACCGTTTCGACAAACAATACAAACCTGTTTAGAATAGCAGATTAGGGGAGGTATAAAAATGGATAACCAGAATAACTTGAAATTTAGTCTTGTTGTAAAAAATGAAGATTTTGTTGTAAGAGACCACAGGCTTCACCAGGCTCGTATCATGCCTGGGGTAACATTCCTTGATATTATATACAGGTTCCTCAAGATGAGAGGGTTTAATCTTAGAGAGGTTGAACTGCGCAGAGTATTATTCAAAGAGCCTGTTGTTACCACCGAGGAATTCGATAAAAAGGTTGAAATTATCATGGAAAGGAAAGTAAATTATTGGTCTGTTGCTGCAAGAAGCATACGTATAAAAAATGGGAAAATAATAAGTGACAGTTTCGATGAGAACCTTGAAGGAGAGTGCTGGTTAAACAGTCAGGTTCCTTTGAAAAAAATGGACATAGGTTCGTTAAAACAGAATGCTGCAAGAACTGAAGACATGGACTATGTATATTCCTTTTTAAGGACTTCGGGCATTCATCATTATGACTATATGAAAGCGCTTGGAAAGCTGTATGTGGGAAAGGACTATGTCCTAGGAGAGCTTGGGTTGAACGCTCCTTCAAGTCAATACATCGATTACTTCCAGATACACCCGGCATACCTCGATTCTTCGACATGTGTCATCGCAATGGTTGTTTTGAAACAGACAGGTTTGGACCTTTCGAATGCCAAACCGATGATTCCTATATATATTGACTCTTTCAGGAATGTGAACAAACTAGGTGAAAAGTGTTATGTATATATTCCCGAAAGCAAGATTGTTGACCCCCGTTCCAGAGGGAACTCAAATCCCGAAATAGCCTACAGCGATATTGAGGTTTATAATGAATACGGGGAATTGGCGGTTTTATTCAACAAGTTTGGCTCTAAAAGGGTACGTTCTGAAAATTTAATTACTAAACTGCAGAAGACTGAACGCGTTACTGTTGATAATGTTGTTTTTGACAACCAGAATCGTGTTGAAACATCCGGTAAAGTCAAATACGATATGATTTCACTTAAGGGCGTTTTCCAAAGAGACCTGCGTACCATAATTGCAGGTGTGATGGGAATGGAGAGCAAGGATATAGATGTTGAAAAGGACTTTTTTGAAATCGGGATGGATTCCAAGGCCCTGATAATGTCAGTTGAAGAACTGGAAAAAAAGATGGGAAACAAGCTGTATCCCACCCTTCTTTTT
>JAUZPS010000192.1 GCA_030705945.1 Bacillota bacterium | reverse complement strand
TCTTACATTTGGTTAGGGAGTTTCAAAAAATTCCTTGTTCAAGTTTTGTATGATGAAAACCCATTATATCAAGTTTTTGAAACTCCCAGTTGCTAAGTTTTTTTTGATACTACCTTATTCATAAATTAATTTATTCTTTCCAGAAGCTTTAGCTGTATAGAGCCGTTTATCTGCAAGTTGAAGTATACTTTCGATATTATATGACATATTTTCATCAAAACACGCAAAACCAATACTAATCGTTATTTGCCCGTTCTTTATTTCATCGTTAAAAATAAACCTATGCTGTTCAACTTCTTTACGAATTTTTTCAGATGCGATTATTGCTCCATCCTTAGAAGTCCTTGTAAATAATACTACAAATTCTTCTCCTCCGTACCTGCATATTAAATCCCTGGAAAAAATACTCTTTTTTATTATTTCAACAACTTCAATTAATACATTATCACCTACTAAATGACCATAAGTATCATTGATTTTTTTAAAATTATCTATATCAATAATAGCAATTCCAAAATTTATTTGATGCTTAGATTCTGTAGTATAATTAAGTTCACTTAATAACCTCTTAGCTTCAATATCGACATATTCATTAAAAAATCTTCTATTATAAGCCCCAGTGAGGCTATCTGTCTCTGCGGCAGTTTTTAATTTATCGTTGAGAATACTTGTTTCTAGAAAAAATCTATAGAATATTGACGTTAGTAATGAAATCATTACTATAATATTAACAAAACCAATAATGTTAATATGAAAAACATCAGCATTATAAAGTGTGGAATGCTTAATTATATAACCATATGTAAATAAATATAAAAAACTTGATAATGCTATTTCAATAAGCTTTATATACAGTTTTAAAAATGTAGTAAACATTATAACACTACATATAGCAACTGAATAAAAACAAAAATTACTTTGCCAACCAAGACATAATGTAGCAAACGACGAATGTATTGTGATTTCGATTAAAGCAAGATGATAAGCTAGATTTAATAATCCCCTTTTGTTAATTATTACAACTGATGCAAATAGTATACAACTAAAAAGATTAAAGATTGTCATTAAATATACTTTAATTAAAAAGAAAAATACTATAAGCGCTGCATGAATTATTAGGCAAAGAAGGTATAACTGAGTTGAAAATAAGTAAAACCTTAAATCATCTTTTTTTATATTCTGATTATCAGGAGTAAGTAAATTAGCAAATGTCATCTTTAAACCTCCTGGTTATTCTAATTTATATAAATGGCGTTTCAATAAGAATATCGGACATTTTAATAAGAAAATATATGGGTTTTAATGTAATAAATTTGCGCTTTGATATAATTTAAAAGCTTCACATATTAAAATAAAAAGGGGTTAAAGCAAATATTTTTCCATCTGTTTTGATGTTTGGATGAGCTCTGAAACCAAGGCTTGCGCTAGATTCGCATTTTCCAGGTTGCGCTGAATAGTTTCGCTTGCCTGGATTGAATTTGCTGAGGTCTGTTGGCTTACAGCGGAGGCTTCAGTGATATAGTTGACAATTTTATTGTTGGCATTTAAAATCTGGTTGATTCTTTCATTTACCAGGTTTACATTTTCATTTACTGAGCTAATTTCTGATAGAATTGTCTTAAATACTTGATTGGTTTCATTTATTAACTTGTTCTGATTCTCAGTTACTTCAATCATTTGAGCGGCAGCTTTAACAGATAAATCTGATTTGGCGTCAAGTTCCACAATTATTTTTGTTATATTGCTTGCGGATTCTGAGCTTTGAGTTGCCAGTTTCCTTATTTCTTCTGCGACAACAGCGAACCCTTTTCCGGCTTCTCCTGCGCGAGCGCTTTCTATGGCGGCATTTAGAGACAGCATATTTGTTTGCTCTGAAATACTCTTAATAATATCGGTAATAGTAAGTATTTCGGTTGATTTATTCTTTAAATCATTAATAATCCTGCCCATATTTGCGCTGTTTTCATTTACGATGGTAGATATATGACTCAAATTGTTTACTATTTCCATTCCGGCAGTTACTGTTTCTGAAGTATTATTTGAAATTATGCTCATTTTTGATGATGCTTCTGAGCTTTCTTCAATAATCTCATGGATGTCATGAGTAAGGCCTGTCTGAAGATTATAATTATCAGCGGTTTCTGTAGTACCTTTGGCAATTTCATTTATTGAATTGGAAACCTTCATGGTGGATTCTGCAAAATCATCTACAATCTCAAAAACTTTCTTTGAATTGCTATCAAGTATAGATGCTATTCTCAGAACATCCTGCAAGATTTCATGCTGTTTTTGTTTTTCTTCTTCAATATGATTCATTTTTTCTTGATTAAATTTATTGGACAATTTGGTGGACATTGCAATTGAAATACAGAACATGACAGTGACAAAAAACTGAATGGTATAATCGGTAGTAATATTATTATTGTTAATTCCAAATATAAATATGTTCTTGGCTATAGCGATGACATTTAATAAAATTGAAATACTGCATGCCAATATGGTAAGTTTCAGGTCAAAATACAGGAAATACATGACAAGGATTGGAAAAAGGTAAGTAAAAACAGCAATTCTGTCTGAAGTTAAAACCGCAAAGCTGTATACAAGAAAATATGCTGTCAAAGTCAATATTTTAATACGATTTGATGACTTGTTTTTCAAATATGCAATGGTAGCTATTGAAAAAGATACTATGACAATGGATATTATGGTACCTGAATAAGCAAGACTTTTATTTCCCTTTAAAAATTCTGCAAAATAGCCGACAATTAGAAAAGTATTCAAAATCCAGTTAATAATTAAAACTATGCGGTTGGTACGAATTATTTGGCTTGAATCATAATTGACATTATTCATGACGAAAGCTCCTTTCAGAAATGGTTAACTTAAATGCTTATATTATGCGCAATTACAAGATTGTGAGAAACTTTCTTCACGTTTTTATAATCCGTCATTAACAACTTCAAGAAGCTCAGATGCTGTTCCTTCAATGTAATTCACATAATTTTCAAGCTTCTTCATCGAAGTAAGCTGTTCCTGTGATGATGAAGCAATAGTTTGAAGTCCATCAAGACTTTTGTAGTTAATATCAATAATATCTTTAACAATGTTGGATATTTTACTTCCACTTTCATAAGCTAATTTTGACAATTTATTCACTTCGTAGACTCTGGTGTTCATTTCCTTACCTGATTTAGAAACCTGTTCAAAAGACTCTAGCGCCTTGTGGACAACGTTTATACCATTCTCCACACGTTCAGATCCTAAATCCATTGATGCCACCCCCCTGCGAGTATCATCAATGACTTCTTTAATAAGCGCCGCAATACTTTTTGATGATTCCTGGCTTTGTTCAGCCAATAATCTGATCTGCGCAGCTATAACAGAAAAGCCCTTTCCATTCTCGCCGGCTTTTGCAGACTCAATTGCGGCATTTAATGCAAGTAGGTTTGTCTGTTTTGATATTTCCGATATCATTTCAATAATTCTTTCTATTTCACTAGAACGTTCTTCCATCTTGTTTATAATTCTTTTGCTTTCTTGTGTAACTTCCGCAATACCCTGCATTTCGTTAACTGCTTCGTTGATAATAACACTGTTTTCCTCAGTCAGGTTTTCAACGCGTTGCGACAGCTCTGAAACCAATTTTCCACCTGCAGCAATACTATCAAGGGTGCTTGCAATTCTTTGTGATGCTTCATTAGCATTATCCAAATTTTTTATGTTATCTTGTGAGCTGGCAGCAATCTTTTCCGTGAATTCAGCTATCTGCTTATTGGATAAATAAGTCTGTTTTGTGATCTCGGACAACTCTCTTACCGAATCTGCTAGAACCTTACTTACTTGCGATGATTTATCCGTTACAGACTGCATTTTCTCAAAAATTCTTGCTTGCTCCTCTGCTCCCATAACATTTTCAAGCATTTTCTTGGCGCGTTTTGAAAGTATTATAAATATAATTGATAAAGCAAAAATCTCAATATCTCTTGGAATAATACCAAATATGATCAAATCCGAACGATTTGCAAAATTATGGTCTATAACTCCACCAACATTCATCTGAAAATATTGACTTATTGAAAGTGTTGATATTGAAATACCCACAGCATACCAACATAGTCTGCGGGAAAAATACAAGCTTGCAATAGTTATGGTATAAGTATAAAGGAGCAAAACATGAAAAGTCAGGAATAATCCCATACCGCTTACCATAAGCGCTGCTGAAGTAACTGTTAGATATTTTACCCACCAGTCCTGCTTTTTTAAAACAAACACTAAAATAGCAGGTATCAGCAACAAAATAGCCGCAATTCCCATGGCAACTGACATAATAAATTTTGGGACAATAAAAATATTAATCATGTCCATAATCCATACCAAAATTACAAACCCAATGGTGAATAACATAACACGCGCGGCAAAACGATTGGCTTCCCATTCATTTCTTATTAAGATTTTATTAGTCCCCATATATTTTCACCTCAAAAATTAATATGCGTTTCTACTTATAAATAACGGCATATTTTGAAAATTAATTAACATTATCTTCTGAAATTTATATAATTTACATTTTAATATACCTAACACTCATAATGCCCGCCAAAACTTTCATAGCATCAGTTTTCGAGAATATTCCTCTGTATCCATTAGCAATTATTGGTTCAACTTTTGTTTCACAGTTGCTTTGAAGCACGCTTATAGCATAAAAAATAGGTAAAGTATACCATAGATCTTTCATTGTATACTTTACCTATCCCTGTAATTGATTTTATGAAATTTTACATTTGGCTATCTATAAAATCAATGTTTCAAAAGCGCTGGAAATTAATTTACGCTAAAGAAGTTATTCTTTTTCATCTGATCCCAAACTGCGTCTGCAGTTGCCTGAGAACCTGCTGCTGAAGGATGTATACCATCTGAAAGAATGTATTGACTGTATTTTCCTTCGAAAATCGGTCTTAAATCAAGGAAATATGCTTTAGGCGCAGTTGATTGAGTAACGAGACTTTGAATTTGTGGTCTCAATATTTCAAGTCTTGATTTTAATGTATTATTATTTACAGGATCTGGGTAGAATATATAGAAAACTTTTTGAACGCCATCTGTTTTCATTTGCGCAAAAAGTGTTTTTGCAGCATTTACCGCATTATTTATATCAGTATCACCAGTACCTTGCAGACAGTCATTTCCGCCACCAGTCATAACAACATATTTTACTGGTCCGGCAGTGATAGCATTTTTGTATTGGGTAGGAATATTTGGTGAAATACCACCATATAATCTTGTTCCTGAAACGGAATTATCTCTGAAACTATCGTTAGATGCCAGAACACCATTGTTTCTAGCGATTGTTTCCAAGTCTTTTCTGATATCATGTGAAAGAGCAAGGAAAGATTCTCCGATAAATAAAACTTCACTCCCTTTAACTTTGGTCTGAGTTGCTGGAGTAGGTGTTGGAGTATTAGTTGGAGTATTTGTCTTTGTAGGTGTAAAAGTAGGTGTATTTGTTGGCTTGTTTGTAGGTGTATTGGTATGAATTATTGTATTGAATTGATTTGCAACAATAATTACATCAGCCATGTTGATGGAATTATCACTATTTAAGTCACATTCAGCTTTATATTTCCCATCACCCAAAGTAGAATTGAATACTGTTGCTAAAAGTATAACGTCTGACATATTGACTGTCCCGTCACCATTTAAATCAGGTGATTTAACAGCTGCTGCCATTGATACACTTCCAATAAAAACCGTTAAAAAAATTGTCAAAACCATTGTTGCAATAACCAACAAACCAAGATGTCTTTTTTTCTTCATAACATAGCCCCCTTTTCTAATTTTGAAATATAACTGCCAAATATTGAAAACACTTTTATTTTAGATAAGTAAGCTTAATCTTTTCTTAAAAAAACAGCCAGAAAATTAAGTTTTGCAGAAACCCTGTAAAAAAATGATAAAAAATTTTTAAGCTTTTTCCAACTGACTATTGTATAATAAAATTAGGAATGGCTAAGAGAAACAAACCGATTCTCATCGTCCAAACATAAATTAAATTGTCGGGATTTTGTTATTGAGAATGAAGTTATTTCTAAGGCATCCCGTATCAAGAGATGATCTATATAAAAAGCAATTAATCTTTTACATTTGCCTATCGCAAAATGTAAGATTAATAGTGCTTTTTATATATATAAGTTTAAAAAGGTTGGCGCAAAAATGAGAATATTACTTGTGGAAGATGAAGTACCTCTTTCCGAAGCCATTTCGTATATGTTGAAAAAAAACAATTACGTTGTTGATGCTGTTTTTGATGGAATATCAGGTCAATTAATGGCTGAAACAAAGGTTTACAATATCATTATCCTTGATAGAATGTTACCAGGTAAGGAAGGTCTTGATGTTCTTAAGGAGCTTAGAAAGCAGGGAGTTACTACGCCTGTTCTCATTTTAACCGCCAAAGATTCGGTTAAAAACAGGATCGAAGGTCTCAACAGCGGCGCAGACGATTATTTGATTAAGCCCTTTTCCAAGGGTGAATTGCTGGCAAGGGTCCGGGCGTTGGGAAGAAGGCAGACAGAAATTATCGTTAATGAAGAGCTGAAAATAGGAAACATAAGCTTTAATTCATTAAAAGGAGAAATAAAAATTAACGGTCTTACCATAAAGCTTACTTCAAAAGAATCACAAATCTTAGAAATACTTATTAAAAACAAAAACATGGTGATTTCAAAAGAACAACTTATGGAAAAAATTTGGGGATTTCAATCGGATATAGAGCTTAATAATATTGAAGTATATCTCTCATATCTGAGAAAGAAGCTTGCGGCATCAAACTGTGGGATCATAATTGAGACCATGAGAGCTAGAGGCTATTGCCTCAAGGAGGTATTATAATATGTTTCGGAAACTTCAGCTCAATTTTGTCATGACCAGTGTTGTTTCCATAACATTCATACTGCTCGTGATCTTTTGTGGAATTTTCTTCTCTATGAAGGGTATGTTAAATGCTCAGGCTTATTCGATAATGGACGGTATTGCAAGGGACGAAGCCTTAAGTCCGTATTATAATCCCGCTGTGGCTAGATATTTTTTTATCAAAGTAAATAAAGATGGAAAGATCATAGGCTCCTCATCGGATATTACCATTTCAAATGAAGAAATGGCGGAATGTAAAGAAACAGTTCTAAAAAGAGGAGTTGCTAACGGATATATTGTAAATAGAAATTTCAAATTTAAATTTTTAAAGGTTTCCAAGGACTATGGATCTATAATTGTATTTATCGATTGTAGCGTCGAACAGGATACAGTCAAACCGTTTTTAATTATATGCGCTTCCTTCGGCTTATTATCTCTCGCGCTGGTTTTTATAATAAGTTTTTTTCTTGCCAATAAAGCCATCCGGCCCATAAAAACATCATGGGAGAAGCAGTCTGCTTTCATCGCGGATGCATCCCATGAACTCAGGACACCTCTTGCGGTAGCAACTTCCACTTTGGAAATAGTAATGGAAAATGAGGCTGAAACAGTTGGCAGTCAAGGCAAATGGATTGGCAACGTACAAAACGAGTTGTATCGCATGAATAAACTTGTTGATGATTTATTGTTTTTGGCAAGAGCAGATGCTGAGGATGAAATGCATAAGGAGTTTTTTGACTTAAGCGGCTTGCTAAATAAAATTTATGATGTTTTCATGCCACTTACTCAAAAGAAAGGCATAAAATTGATCTTGGATAATAAAGAAAACATTACTGCCTATGGTAATGAATTCCGAATAAAGCAGCTCATAACGATATTATTGGACAATGCGATTAAATATACCAACAGTGGCGGAGAAATCGAATTAAAATTGGAAGTCGGCTTAAATCTGCTTCAATTATCTGTCAGAGACACAGGTGAAGGCATTGCTAAAGAACACATCGGTAAGATTTTCGACAGGTTTTATAGAGTGGACAAGTCGCGCTCAAGGAATTTAGGTGGTTCGGGATTGGGTTTGGCTATTGCCAAATGCATAGTAAATGAGCACAAGGGAACCATTAACGTTGTTAGTGAAGTGTCCGAAGGGACAGAGTTTATAGTATC
>JAUZPS010000191.1 GCA_030705945.1 Bacillota bacterium | reverse complement strand
TGCAATAAACATTTTACATCAATTTTTTATATTGCAAAATATATACCTTGATTCATAAGTTGCGAAAAGTTCAACTTTGATAGTAAAATGCAGACGTATTAACTGCATTTTTAATGTAAAATCTTTTTCGCAACTTATATAGAATAAACATAATAATATTTTTCCTATATTATTACTAGGCTTTGGAGTAAAAATAATATTTATAATTTGATTCAATTATAAAATACTAAAATTATACTATATATAAAACATGTCTATAAGATTACCGCTTAATTTCTTGTATTCATTAACAAGGTCCTCAAGCGTAATATTATCTACAATGGTGTTAATACTCTCATTTATCCTATCCCAGACATTGATCTTTATACAATTCTGAATACTCTTCTGGTATTGGTATGAGGTATTTTCCTCTAATGCTTCATCCACAACACTAAGATCGCCCTCTAACGCTCTTAAGATGGAGCCAACAGTAATGTTCTGAGGATTATCCGGCAAAACATAGCCCCCCTGAGCGCCTTTTATGCTCCTGACCAAACCTGCTTTTCTAAGTATTGAAAAAACCTGCTCAAGGTAATTTTCCGATATTCCTTGCCTTTCCGCAATGCTATAAAGGGAAACATGATCGCTAGAAGAGTTGATAGCAAGATCAACCATTGCTCTTAGACCATATCTTCCTTTCGTTGAAAGCTTCATAATCTTCCACCCTTTCCCCTACTATTCCTATATGTTTTATATTACATTTTTTCGTCTATTCTGTCAATCATTTTTATTAATATTTTTGCCATTTTTAAGCTGACTTAAATCAAATGGAGTTTCTTGATATACATAATAGTTCAGCCAATTTGTATAAAGAAGATTGGCATGACCTCTCCACCTAACAATGGGCTCTTTTGAAGGATCATCATCAGGGAAATAATTTTTTGGAACTTTAATATCAAGGCCCCTTGAAATATCTCTATCGTACTCAGACTTAAGCGTAAGTGGATCATACTCAGAATGGCCCGTTACAAATATTTGTCTTCCGCCTTTTGTTTTTACAACGTATACTCCAGCCTCATCCGAGTCAGAAATTATTTCAATTTCTCTAACCTTCTCGATATCTTCCCTTCTTACTTCAGTATGCCTTGAATGAGGCGCGTAATATTCATCATCAAAGCCCCTGAAAAGCATAACATTTTTTCTGATAACTCTATGCTTAAACACTCCAAACATTTTTTCAGGCAAGGGATATTTGGGTATTCCAAAATGGTGATACAGTCCCGCTTGAGCTCCCCAGCATATATGCAATGTTGAATAAACATTGGTAATGCTCCAATCCATTATGGTTTTAAGTTCTTCCCAATAGTTCACTTCCTCAAAAGAAAGCGTCTCAACCGGAGCTCCTGTTATTATAAGACCATCAAACATCTCATCCTTAACATCGTCAAAAGTTTTGTAGAAATTTACAAGATGCTCTTCAGGAGTATTCTTAGATGTATGGGTCTGGGGATGCAAAAGAACAATATCAACCTGAAGCGGTGTATTACCTACAAGTCTTAAAAGCTGAGTCTCAGTAACTATTTTAGTCGGCATGATATTTAATATAGCTATTTTAAGCGGTCTAATATCCTGATGCATAGCCCTTTGCTCAGTCATAACAAATATATTTTCACTTGACAGTATCTCAGCCGCTGGTAGATTGTCAGGAACTTTTATCGGCATGTAACACCTCTCCGTTTACTATATTAAAATCATTCTTAATTGATTTTAATTTATTAATTATTAATAAATTAATTATTGGCAACAAAATTCCAAGTTAATTTATATGAATAATATATTTATATTATAACTTTTTTAGCTAATTTGCAAGAAAAAAAGGTCATTTTTATGACCTGTCTAACGGGAAGATGTTTCTAGCAAACCTTTTATGAAGATCTTCGGAATTGTGACAATAAACTCTGTGCCCTCTGAAACCTTGCTATTTACCTCTATTTTTCCTTTATGCGCTTCAACGATGGCTTTTGCTATCGTAAGTCCTATACCTGATCCTCCGCTCAATCTGTTCCTCGATTTATCAGCTCTGTAAAAACGCTCGAATATATACGGAAGATCTTCCTCAGGAATTCCCAGACCGTTATCCCGGATAGTAATCTTAGCAATAGCTTCATCGCCTCTAATACCGATCTGTACCAGACCTCCGGTTTGTGTATACTTAAGAGCGTTTGATAAAAGATTGATTATAACCTGGCAGATTTTATCCCTGTCAGCTTCAATGTATTGCTCTTCAAGATCTAATTTTATTTCTAATCCCTTAGCCTTATATTCACTTTCAAAATTTCTCGCTATGCTTTCGCATAACTCTGACACATTAAAATTGGATCTATTTAAAATAAGATTCTCGCCTTCAACCTTCGCAAGCTTCTCAAGATCTCCAACCATTTTACTTATCCTTACTATTTCCTCGTGGCAAGACTTTATCCTTTCCGTATCAGGCTTCCATATACCGTCGATCATAGCTTCCATATGGCTTTGCAGCGTTGCGAGAGGGGTCCTGAATTCATGAGCGACATCAGCTGTCATTCTTTTTCTTAATAGTTCCTGCTTTTCAAGATTGTCAGCAAGACCGTTAATAGTCTCAGTTAACTGACATATCTCACTTGTGCTTGATTTTTCGTGTATCCTGTCAGTAAAGTAGCCCCTTGAAATTGATTTTGCAGCGTCAATAACCCTTGAAATTGGCGATATCAAAATTCTTGCCATCTGACTTCCTATAATCAGCGCAAAAAATAATGAAAATATGCCAACCCCAATGAATATTTTATTTAACGCGTTGATAAAAGTCAGATCATTATCACTTAAATTAAAAGGACCGTATGATCCTATTACAACGGCCCCAATGGAATTACCATCACGTTTGATGTCATAAGGTCTCTCAATATACGAACCCTTCATATAAGGATATCTGCTGTTTAAATTGTGGGACATATGTTCAATTATACGCTGGCACATACCGTTATTGTGTACGGATGCATCCCATATAACTTTGCCTGAAGAATTCCTGACCTTTATGATTAATCCATTTTCAAGAGCGTTGACGCCTATGTTTTCTATAACTCCCATGTTCCATGCTCCATCAATGCTCATTTGTTGACTGATTGCAGACACTACCTCTCTATTCTTCTGCTCCTGGTTCTTTTTCACATATTCCCTGAACTGGTTATCAAGAAAAATGTTAGTGAGTACGCTGATCAGGAAAATACTTGTAAGAACAACAAGAATATATGAAAGGGACAGCTTGGTCCTAAGACCTAATATCATATTTATTCACCACCAAATCTATATCCCACTCCATGGACCGTTATAACGTATTGGGGAGACTTCGGATCAGTTTCAATCTTCTGTCTTAAATTCTTTATATGGGTATCTATGGTTCTGTCAAAACCCTCAAAATCATCTCCTAATGCAAGAGTTATAAGCTCATCCCTTGTAAATGTCTTTTTGGGGTAACTTACAAGCGCGCTGAGTATCTTAAACTCATTAGGCGTCAACCCCACATTTCTTCCAGATTTTTTGACATTATAGCTCAAATTATCTATAACCAGATCTTCATTGTTAAAGCTAAGAATGTTTGACAAATTCTCCTGCTCGTCATACGTTCTGCGAAGCACCGCCTTAACCCTTGCCACCAGTTGCTTTGGGCTGAAGGGCTTTGTTACATAATCGTCCCCGCCGATGTCAAGCCCTTTTAGTATATCCTCTTCATCAACCTTTGCGGTAAGCATAATCACAGGAATCCTTGACTTCTCCCTTAAAATCCGGCAGACTTCCTCACCCTTGATATCGGGGAGCATCAGATCTAATATAATCAAATGAGGCGAGCTTTTTTCAACTAATTCCAGCGCGTCTTTGCCGTTATACGCTTCTAAAACCTCATAACCCTCGTGCTCAAGATAGGACTTCACTACTTCCACAAGCTTTGCCTCATCGTCCACTACAAGTATTCTCTTTTGATTTCCAGACATTTTTCACCTCCGGACTCTATATATTTTGCAATAAACATTTTACATAAACTTTTTATATTGCAAAATATATACCTTAACTCATAAGTTGCGAAAAGTTCAGTTTTGTCGTAACTTATATAAGTAATGTTGAAAAAATAACTTCCGATAAAATCTTCGCTTACGTGTTCACTTAACTCGTGAATACCCGCTCAGAATCGGAAGTAATTTTTCAATCATTACTAGAGACAGTAAATTTCGCTTTCATGTTCGCTAGACCACGAGCATCCGTGGGATACTTGGAGTAAGTCTCTATCATTGTTTTACCACAAAGCCTTGGTCGTCTATTGTTTCTTTTATTTTTTCCATGCTTACTTTTTCTGGGTCAAATTCAACCGACACCTTTTTACCTGCTAAATCTACAGCAACACTGCTTACGCCGTCTAGCGCTCCTACAGACTTCTTGACGCTGTTTTCACAGTGACTGCATGACATTCCTTCAACGTTTAATGTTTCAAGTTTCTTTGCCATTTTTATTCCTCCTTATTTTTTCCTGTATTCCACTCTTGTGTTTTCCATTCCTCGAGATTATTAAATCGCCCATTTGGTCTGGAAGGATCATAGCCTTTTAAGCTCAACGAATTGGTTACAACGGACACAGAACTAAACGCCATTGAACCTCCTGCTATAATAGGACTAAGTAGACCAAATGCGGCAAATGGAATTCCTATTATGTTATAAATAAATGCCCAGAACAAGTTTTGTTTAATCTTTCTCATTGTCTTTCGTGAAAGCAAAATAGCTGTAGGTATCGATCTCAAATCACCCTTCATAAGAGTAATATCAGCAGCTTCCATGGCAACATCCGTACCTGTTCCTATCGCCATTCCAATATCTGCCACAGCTAAAGCGGGCGCGTCATTAATTCCATCTCCAACCATTGCTACTAATTTACCGGAATTTTTCAGGTTTTCTATTTGCTGAGCTTTATTTTCAGGTAAAACTTCCGCCAATACTTCAGTAATTCCAACTTGAGCCGCAATTGCTTTTGCTGTCCTTTTATTATCGCCCGTAATCATATAAACTTCAATACCCATTTCTTTCAAGGTACTGATAGCTTCCCTCGAATGCTCTTTAACAGTATCGGCCACAGCAATAATTGCTTCCATTTTATTGTCAATTGCCATAAGCATTGCTGTTTTTCCCTGATCCTCAAAATCAGACAGTGTTTTTTCAAGACCTTCGATATCTACTTTCTTTTCAGTCATTAGTTTTCTGGTTCCTATATATATTATACTTCCCTCGATTTCCGCCTTAATTCCGTGTCCCGGAACAGCTTCAAACCTATCGGCGCCAGGTATTTCTCCAAATTCGCTTTTGCCTTTTTCAAAAATTGCGCTCCCTAGGGGATGTTCAGAATACTTTTCTGACATGGAAGCCTTCCTCAATACTTCCTTTTCATCCATACTTCCTAAAGTAACAATGTCAGTAACTTCCGGCTTTCCCTTTGTGATTGTCCCCGTTTTGTCAAACACAACGGCGTTTATCCTGTGAGCCCGTTCCAAATGTTCACCGCCCTTAATGAGTATGCCGTTTTCAGCTCCCTTTCCTGTTCCTACCATAATTGCGGTAGGAGTCGCAAGTCCCAGCGCGCATGGACAAGCAATAACGAGAACTGAGACAGCGTTTACTATTGCAGGCGTTATATTGCCTTTTACCAGATACCACAAAACAAAAGTAATTAATGCAATCCCAATAACAGAAGGAACAAATATTCCTGATACCCTGTCAGCAATTTTTTGTATTGGAGCTTTTGACCCCTGAGCTTCCTCAACCATTTTTACAATTTGCGCAAGCGCGGTATCTTTACCGACTTTAGTCGCTTCAAAGCTGAAATTTCCGAACTTATTTATAGTTGCGCCAATAACTTCATCCCCGGGCTTCTTTTCAACAGGCAGACTCTCTCCCGTGAGCATGGCTTCATCAACAGCTGAGCTGCCCTCAATTATCCTTCCGTCAACAGGTATTTTTTCACCCGGCCTTACAATTACTATGTCGCCTTTTTCAACCTCTTCAACAGGTATATCGACCTCTTGGCCGTTTCTTACAACTCTCGCAGTCTTTGGCTGGAGGCCCATAAGCTTTTTTATAGCCTCTGACGTTTTTCCTTTAGCAACTGCTTCTAGATACTTGCCAAATAAAATCAGCGTTATGATTACAACAGCGGCTTCAAAGTAAAGATCCTTCATCATCATTCCATGTTTTAGCTGCTGGAAAAAAGCGTTATATAAACTGTAAAAGTAAGCTGACGATGTTCCCATTGCCACAAGAACATCCATATTTGCGCTTTTTGACTTAAGCGCGTAGAAAGCGTGTTTATAAAACCTTGAACCTATTATAAACTGGACAGGCGTCGCTATGGCAATCTGAAAATACTCGTTGTGAAGCAGCGGGACATTAATATTTATTAGGCTCAATAGCATTCCGAGTATCAGAGGAGAACTTAAAACAGCAGATATAATAAGCGATATCTTAAGTTTTCTAATCTCCCTGTCTTTATACTCATTTTGAGCATTCTTGTCAGCTTCTTCCACCCTCTGCGCCTCATAGCCCAAAGATTCAACAGTCTTAATAATATCAGACGCTTTTATCTTACTCCGATCATAATCAAAACTTCCTTTTTCAGTGGCAAGATTAACCGAGGCTTTTAAAACTCCATCCGTTTTGCTGAGTTTTTTTTCTATTCTGGCAGAACATGCCGCGCAAGTCATTCCTTTTATACTGAGCTCTATTTTACTACAGTCCGCATTACTCCCGGCTTTTTTATCTTCAATTACATCAAATCCAAGCTTTCTTATTGTTTCATTGATTTTTGCGCTGTCAAAAGCAGTATCGTCAAACTCCACAACAGCATTTTCAACAGCAAAATTAACGCTTGCCTGTTTTACTCCCTCAAGCTTATTTAAGCCTTTCTCAATTCTAGCAGCGCAGGCGGAGCATGACATACCCGAAATTTTAACCGTCTCTTTTCTATCCAATAACTTCACTTCCTCGTTTACTTTATAGTTAGATATATAGAATTTACCCTATTTTAGCTATATAAACTCAATAATCTTATTTCCATGATCAAATTTTCTATTCTTACTGCTATAGTATAAATCGTGAAAAAGATTTTACATAAGCAAATGAAGTTCATTTGTAAAGATAATATAGAATTTTTCACGATTTATAAATCGTTGTATATGTTTAGTGATTTTAAAAATGTTATCACGAAACATATAGTATATTTTACTATTTTTAATCTATATAAAAAGCAATTAATCTTTTACATTTTGCTCCGTCAAATGTAAGATTAATAGTGCTTTTTATATACTTAACATTATAAATTAAACTATTTATTATTTTATTTTATAAATATGAAGATTTTATGAAGACTAAATGTATATATTACAGTCTCCAATCAGGCCCGAACAGACCTCCAAACCTCACCCAACCTTCAATTGCCCTGTCGTCTAATCTGTATTCAATCCTATAAACCACTCTCCCCCTGCCGACAACTAAAAATGGACCTATTCCCGAGAAGAAATTTCTTCTTTCTATGCTTATCACTGTTCCGCCTATGGATTGTATTTTTTCTGTGATTTGTCTTTCACGGTTTTCCATCTGGAAGATTGAAAAAACAATTATGAAAGCGAAAAAAATTATAACCAAAACTCCAAATGCCATTATCCTCATCCCCTTTTTACATTTTGTATACATTTACTATATAATATATAGCGTTACGCTCTACGTTATGCAATAATAATATCACAGAATTTTACATTTTAAAACCCTTACCTTAATCGCGTTTAATATATCTAACTCATATAATTTTTGTCTGGTTTAATCTATTTGCTATTTCTTATCTTTTCTCCTGTTTTCTTCGATTATCTATATATTTTGCATCCATTTTTTATATTGCAAAATATATACCTTGATTCATAAGTTGCGAAAAGTTCAGCTTTGATAGTAAACTGCAGACGTATTAACTGCATTTTTAATGTAAAATCTTTTTCGCAACTTATATATATTTGAGTATAAATTTAATGCGCTTATGTTTGAGAGAATATGGCTGCAAGAATATTA
>JAUZPS010000190.1 GCA_030705945.1 Bacillota bacterium | reverse complement strand
TCAACAGCGTCTACGAATTTAATTTCCTTGCCATCCCATGTTTTATAGTATTTGCCCAAAAGTTGATATCCTCCGCATATACATAGGAATATCTTGTCATTTTTAACAGCGTTTCGGATTGCTCCTCCTTTTTGTTTTAACAAGTCATCTTGAATAATTGATTGTTCATAATCCTGCCCTCCCCCTAAAAAAACAATATCATAACTTTCAGGGATATAGCAATCTCCTAGTGTGATATTTGTTATATTAATTTTAATACCTCTCCATTCAGAACGTCTTTTCAATGCAATAATATTGCCTCTGTCGCCATACAGATTCAATAAATCCGGGTACAGATGGCATATATTCAACTCATACATAAAAACTGTTCCTTTCTTAAAAATAATTCTATATAATTCTATATAAAAAGCAATTAATCTTTTACATTTGCCTATCGCAAAATAACGTTAAAGCGTTCGTTATTTTGCTCCGTCAAATGTAAGATTAATAGTGCTTTTTATATATATAAAAGATTTTACTATTTCCAGAATTCTTTCAGTCCGAATTTGTTCTTTAAAATTCTCCTAATATCAGTCATAGCAGTATAAGTAGGAAGTATATAAAGATTTTGCCCGTCCATTGTTTTTTCAAGAGCTGAACTTATTAAAACGTTATAATCTTTTACAACACTTATTTTGTTTGTATACAGGCCTGCATATTTAAGTCTTACAGCCATATCTTCGGCTCTTACGCCGGAAGTGTATACATTTTCGATATTATTCTGAATTTTTTCCAGTTTTTCAAAGTCAACATCCCATATCCAGGATATATCCGTGCCATCAGCCAAGTTATCATTCAGAAGAAAAGCAAGCTGTATTTTCTTATCTTCAGTAAGCAGATAATTCAGTACCTGATTAAAACCAGTGGGATTCTTTACCAGTATCAATTTTATTTTCTTGCTTCCCACATTGATTGTTTCCATTCTTCCAAAGCCGCATTCAAATTTGGACAATGCGTTTATTGTGTTTTCAATAGGCAGATTTAAAAGACTTCCACAGGCCGCGGCAGACAGGGCGTTGTATACGTTGTATAAACCGGGCAGATTTATTCTTGCGTCCCATATATTGTCTGAGATCATAACTTCAGGAATTTCTTCGGTAATTACCTGATCAGAGGTATGTTTTGAACTCATAGCGCTATTAGCCATCGCTATAGTGTTATCACCTATACTGTTATTTGCTTTATTATATTCATTATCATTAACACGCAACTCATCGTCATTAAACAAAACTGGAGATTGGTTAATTGAAAATTGAATATCTGAAAAGTTGGGATTTAACTCTAATACTTTAATGCAGTTTACGGAAGACGCAGGTCTTTGGTATCCGCAATTAGGGCATCTAAACTCGCCTAAATGCCCGTATATATGACTTTTATATTCGTATTTGGCTTTGCAGTAAATACAAATAGACGCATCATTGTTCACGTTTTCTTCAATATTATCGCAAGCGCCTTTGTTGATTCCATAATAAACAACTTCTTTATCCGATTCTTTTCCTATAGACGCGCATAGGGAATCATCGGCATTTAGTACCAGCTTTGTCTTAGAAAGCTTAGCAATTCCTCCCTTTACTCCGTTTAATGTAGTATAAAGCTCTCCGTATCTATCGAGCTGATCCCTGAAAAAATTTGTAACCACAAGTACGTCAGGTTCAACATAATTGCTCAAAGTCTTAAACGCTGCTTCATCAATTTCTAATAATGCATGAGCGCAGCTGGATTTGCCTTTTATATCAAGAGCGTCAAGAAATGTTGTTGCGATACCGCTTACAAGATTTGCTCCTGACTTATTGGAAATAAAGTCAATATTGTTTTCATGAAGAATTTGTCCGATAATTCTTGAAGTAGTAGTTTTTCCGTTTGTACCAGTAACCATTATTATTTTAAAATTCTTTGTTATTGTCTTAATTATATCAGGGCTGATTTTCAGCGCGATTTTACCGGGAAGCGTTGTTCCGCCCCGCTTCAAAATTCTTAATAACTTAATGCAAATTTTAGATACAGCTATAGTAAATGAAAGTCTTAGCTTCATGATATTCATTATCCTTTACCCTTTAAACTTTTGTTCATTAAATTATAACATAAAGATAAAACTATAACACAAAAAAATATATGGTAATTATTGCCCTGATCTCTCAAATAAATCCAGAATTCCATAAATCCTTATGAAAAACATGTAATTTATTGATTTATAAAGTAAATATATTGTATAATTAACATGAATAATACTTTTACAAAAAAACTTAGGAGGATTTTATGTTAGCTATTCTGTACCTGTTACTATCTTGGTTCACGGGTTATTGTATCCTTGAGAGGACGTTCCCATGGATATTCAAAATAAGTGAGCAAGGAACACTATTTGGCAAAAAAATACGGGAATTGAGTTCATGGTTTATAACATTACCGGCTGCATTTCTTGTAGGAAATCTGTTTTCAACTTGGATAAATTACATATTATCATATCTTTTTCATTACATATCTAAATCTCCTTTGTTTTTTGGAAATATTGTCACTTTTATTTATCTTATCGGGCTTAGCGCGTATTTTATTTTAAGAAAAAATACATATAAAGACAAGATTGAAGCATTAAGAAATAACGATAAAAGCAGCATTAAAAGCTTTTTGTTAAACCATAAATTAGAGATTGGTTTAATTACCGGATTAACAGTATTTTATTGGTTTTTATTTTATGGTTATATGTGGATATCAAACGGAAATATAGTAATGGGCTCAGCCCAGGTAAAGGACTTGGAATTCCATGTTGCTTTAGCAAGATCTTTTTCTCACGGTTCAAACTTTCCTACAGAATATCCATACTTTCCAAACGGCAGAATGGATTATCATTTTCTTTTTCAGTTTCTTGTAGGTAATCTTGAGTTCTTAGGCATGAGACTAGATTATGCCTTTAACATAATGAGTACTGTTACCATGGTTGGGTTTTTAATGTTATTATTTTCTCTTACAATAGTTATAACAGGGCGAAGATGGGCAGGATTTCTGACAGTTATGTTTTTTATATTCAGAAGTTCTTTTGCGATTTTTACCTTTGGAAGAACATTTAAGTCAATTGGACAACTTTTTAGCGGAATAATTCATTCAGAGAAATTTATAGGGCAAACTCCATGTGAATGGTGGGGGATATATACACAGAATGTTTATATGGGCCAGAGGCACTTTGCATTTTCTTTAGGGATTATGACATTTGCGCTCATACTGGTATTTCCGTTGTTCAGAAAAGCCATGAGAGCGTTAAAACAAGTTGACCAGACAAGGATCGTGGAAGAGGGAGAAGAAGGAGAAGAGAAATATATCCCTTTAACTTTTAAAACGAAAATGAAGCTTTACTTTAGTGAATTATTTCTAAAGAAAGACGCGTGGCTGCCAAGAAACATAAAGGCTTCTGCTATAACCGGCCTGATTCTTGGTTTGATAGGTTTTTGGAACGGTGCTGTTCTTATGGCTCTTTTATGCATACTTTTTATTATTGCAATAGTATCCAAGCACAAGCTTGAGTTTTTAAATATCGCAAGTATAGCGGCGCTTCTAATGCTGATACAGTATATGTTTTTCATGGGAGTTTCAAATCAGGGCTTATCTCCAAAGGTATACATTGGTTTCCTTGCAGAAAAGCCTGAACTTTTTAGCATATTAAAGTACTATCTTGAGGTGCTTGGATTTATGCCCTTTGTTTTACTATTAGGAACAATCGTTGGACCAAAAGGTTCAAAATGGCTTGCTCTTGCTTTTGTTGTGCCAATAGTTTTAGCTACTACAATGCAGTTTACGGTAAGTGTGCCAGGATTTAATCATAAACTGGTTAATCTTTCAATAGCTTTACTAAATATATTTCCTGCATATGGGCTGTACAAGCTGATTGTAAATAAAAGAAAAGCTCTTAGATGTGTAGCGGTAGTTTTTATTTTTCTTATGATAGCGACAGGTATAGTGGACATCTGCACAGTATATAATCTAAGTAATTTCAAAAAGCCTGTTTCTGAAGCGGAGTCTACTCCTCTCATGCAATGGATCGATAAAAATACAGATAAAAACGCTGTATTTCTTACCCAGACCTACGATTACGTTCATCCTGTCGTAAGCGCCGGAAGGAAAATATTTTTTGGAAGTACGAATTTTGCAGGTATTGCCGGATATAATATAGACGAAAGAGACGCGATTTACAAAAAAATACTAAGCGCTAAGGATGATGCTGAAACGAGAAAATTGATAAAAGAATATAAAATTAATTATATTCTTATTGATAAGGAGTTAGAAAACATACCTGAATTTAATGAGAAGTATTTTGAAGGTAATTTTGAAATGAAATATAGCGATAATGACAATAAAGTATATAAACTACAGTAGATTTAGTATATAATAGATTTATATAGAAAAAATATAAATGGTTTAAGTTTGATACTGCCTAACATTGAAAAATTTATATGTAATAATTAATAGATAACCATAATATAATAAACTCCCCTGTAGCGTAAACTCTTTATGTTTACTCAATAGGGGGATATTTTTATCAGTTAATTTTAATAAATGCGGTATTTAAAATATTTCAATTTGTATCCCTTAAAGATAAATAATTTAACGTATTATATACTTGAAGGGCAAGTTTTAATATTATAAAGCGCAAAATTATATGATTTTAATTTAAGGAGGTCAAACGAATGGGAAGGAATATTAAAAGGGGTAAGAAAATATTTGTATTACTGATGATAATTGTTCAGCTATCGCTGATGATAGTTCCGTATCAATCAGTATCGGGGGCTGCGCCTCGTCAGATGGAGAACCTAAACAGAGGAGTTGTTGCTGTAAAGGTTAGTAATGGCGTGTTTGTAAGTTGGAGGATGTTTGGAACGGATCCATCTGATATAGGTTTTAATGTTTATCGGAACGGAACCAAATTAAATTCTTCACCAATAACTTCCAGTACAAATTATGTGGACGCTGGTGGAAGTACAGGATCAACTTATGCAGTTCGTCCGGTTTTGAATGGACAAGAACAGGCAGCATCTGAGACTGCAAGCGTATGGGGACAGAATTACTTGCAGATTCCGATTCAGGCTCCTTCATCAATATATAGCGCTAATGATTGCAGTGTCGGTGATTTAGATGGTGATGGACAATATGAAATAGTCTTGAAATGGGATCCGTCTGATTCAAAGGATAATTCTCAAGCAGGAGTTACAAGCGATGTTTATATTGATGCTTATAGATTGAACGGTACACGTCTTTGGAGAATAGATCTTGGTAAAAACATACGCGCAGGCGCTCACTACACACAATTCATGGTTTATGATTTAGATGGTGACGGCAAAGCTGAAGTTGCTTGTAAAACAGCTGATGGAACAAAGGATAGTAAAGGCGTTGTTATAGGTAATGGAAGCGCGGATTACCGTAATACTGATGGATATATACTTTCGGGACCTGAGTATCTGACAGTTTTCAATGGATTAACAGGGGCCGCGGTTACTACTGTAAACTACGATCCTCCAAGAGGAACAGTTTCATCATGGGGGGATAGTTACGGAAACCGTGTTGATCGCTTCTTGGCATGTATAGCTTATCTTGATGGCGTTCACCCAAGCCTTGTAATGTGCCGTGGATACTATACAAGAATGGTATTGGCTGCATGGGATTATAAAGGTGGAAATCTTACAAAAAGATGGACTTTTGACAGCAATAACGATACGAAATACGCGGGACAAGGAAACCATAACCTCAGCGTAGGCGATGTTGACGGTGATGGAAAAGACGAAATAATATATGGCTCATCTGCTATAGACGATAACGGAAAAGGACTGTACACAAACGGTTTAGGACATGGAGACGCAATGCATTTTGGCGACCTTGATCCTAATAGAGCAGGGCTTGAAGTATGGGGTTGTAAAGAAGGATCAAGTGGAGCGGAGTTACATGACGCAAAAACGGGTCAGACTTTATTTAGATGGACTTCTTCAGGTGATACCGGCAGAGCGTGTACAGCTGATGTAGACGCAGCCTCACCCGGAGAGGAAATGTGGGCAGCGGGTTCTCCGTTATTCAGTTGTACCGGTAAAAATCTTGGATCTGCTCCTTCACCAGATAACTTTGCTATATGGTGGGATGGAGATGAACTCCGCGAGCTTTTAGACGGTATAAAAATATCAAAATTTGGCGGAAGTACTTTGCTTTCAGCTGATGGCTGCGCTTCAAACAATGGCACAAAATCTACTCCTTGTCTACAGGCAGATATTCTCGGAGACTGGAGGGAAGAAGTTATCTGGAGAACAAGTGACAATTCAGCGCTTCGTATTTATACTACTACGGCCACGACCACAAGAAAAATTTACACATTGATGCATGATCCTATTTACAGACTTGGTATAGCATGGCAGAATGTTGCATATAATCAGCCTCCTCACACAGGCTTCTTCTTAGGAAACGGAATGTCAACACCACCTGTACCACAAATATATTTAGTAGGAGCAACTCAGCAACCCACTAATACACCGACGCCTACAACAAAGCCATCAAATACTCCAACGAACACGCCGACTAGTACTATAAAGGCAGTACCGCAAGATATTAATGGTGACAAATCTGTTAATATGGCTGATGTAATATTGATAGCGTCACATTTTAATTCTGTAGCGACGGGAAGCAATTATGATAAGAATTGTGATTTGAATAGCGACGGAGCAATAAATATGGCTGATGTTGTGCTTATAGCAGCAAAATTTAACTATACATATTGATAACCCAACTTTATAGCAAAAAAACACCTGTTCCAAAGTGGATATGGTGTTTTTTTCTTTGCCGGAGGAATTTATTGTGAACAAGTATCAACTATACAGCATTTGTACATAATGATATAATTTCATTAGCAATGTCGCTTTAATAAAGTAATATATTCATCCGGAGTGAATGAACAGATAATTAATGGAAGTTTGAATTGTAAAAATAGTATTAGATAAGAAAAAATTGGTTACTTATATAATTATAGATATCAAATGCTTATCTAAGCGAAAGAGTTTTTTTAGAGTTGATTGAGCTTATATAGAGTGTTAAAATAGAAATTGAATAAGGTAGTATCAAAAAAACTTAGCAACTGGTCGTTTCAAAAATTAGACATAAAGGGTTTTCGTCATATAAACTTGAGCAAGGAATTTTTTGAAACGCCCTAACCCATAGCCAAACACACCCAGGTGGGTGTGAAACAACAATGTACCGTAAACTTGCCTCAAATGTTATTGGATTTAATTAACTGGTTTAGTGCTTCGAAGAAAATAGGTTAAATATAATGATTAGATTATATTATATGTTAGAGCTAAGTGATTTATCAATAATACAGCCTGTAGCCAAAAAAGTATTTTGTGAAGGTAAGGATGGGGTCACCGGTACGATTCCGGTTGAGGGCTCCATATTACAAAAGTTATGATGCTTCACTACAGCAATTTATACAGCAATTATTTTAAAAAGAAATTTCTACCGCCATAACTGCGAATTATGACGGTAGATAAAGCTAGAGGCCTTCCGAATATATTTTGGAAGGCCTTTTCCATTTAAACAGGTCATTTAATTTGTCTGCGTCTGCTTTTTTTGTTTCAGGGAACACGTGGGAATAAATGTCCAGTGTTGTCTGAATACTGGCATGGCCGAGTATTTCCTGAAGCACTTTTGGATTCACGCCTTTTTCTATTGCCCTTGTCGCGAAAGTATGTCTCAGGCAATGGAATTTTGCCTTACAGATGCCGGCTTTCTCTACAATACCATAAAACTTTCGCATAAGGTTTCTTGGCTCTATTGGTTTTCCAAGCTCGGTACAGAAGATCAGGCTATCGTAGATATCGGCGAATTCCATATGCTCTTTGGCCTGTCTGTGTTTGTGCAGTCTCAGAAGACTTTGGACATTATCGACAATTGGAATAGTGCGCATACCCTTTTTGGTCTTGGTTTCAT
The DNA here is from genome assembly GCA_030705945.1 of Bacillota bacterium. Taxonomy (GTDB): domain Bacteria; phylum Bacillota; class Clostridia; order Acetivibrionales; family DSM-2933; genus Pseudobacteroides. The sequence continues at coordinate 127 of JAUZPS010000190.1, read as the reverse complement.
GGAAAATGATCTTGGTTTTTGTCCCGGATTCTTCAAAGATTTTTACCCGGCCAAGGCTCCGCTTGACTTTTGAACACAATAGGATAAGCTACTGAACCTGAATGAGTGTATCCAATACCCTTATAAG
>JAUZPS010000019.1 GCA_030705945.1 Bacillota bacterium | reverse complement strand
TTAATCTTTTACATTTGCCTATCGCAAAATAACGTTAAAGCGTTCGTTATTTTGCTCCGTCAAATGTAAGATTAATAGTGCTTTTTATATATATAAGTTACGAAAAAGATTTTACATTAAAAATGCAGTTAATACGTCTGCATTTTAATATCAAAGCTGAACTTTTCGCAACTTATGAATCAAGATATATTTTGCAATATAAAAAATGATCTTGAAACTGTTAAGTCCAAGATCTGAATTAAGGGTAAAAAAATTAAGAAGTTAATTTATCATATATAGTAATTCGTCTGATCTCATTTTTTTAGTGGTGTCAAATCTAAACTTTCTGAAATATAATAAATTAAATTTAATATTTATTAATATTTTTGAACTAAAGACGGAAAGTAATCCCTTAATTGTAATATATATTCATATAATATTTTTGGATCGGTTTACCGCATCAACTATATTATTGATAACAAAATTAAAATCATTTTTTATATCATGTTCCCATATGCGTATAATATTCCATGTCAAATTTAAATAAATGAGATTGATCTCCTTATCGCGGTTAATATTACGTTCAATCTTATTTTTCCAGTATTCAACATTGCTTTGCGGTATCCTGCAATGCTGCTGGCAGCCATGCCAGAAGCAAGAGTCAATGAATACAGCGATTTTATATTTTTTTATAGCTAAATCAGGCTTTCCAGGCAAATCTTTAACATTTCTGCGAAACCGTAAACCTTGTGTTCTAAGCTCTTTTATAACGATATCTTCTAATTTTGTGCGATTTGATTTCACCGCCTGCATAGTTTTTTTTCTAACTTCTTTAGATATATTATCGCTCATATTAACACCTTTGGGCTAAGATCTGCTTCATTATAGAAAGAAGAGTCTTAGATATTTTCAGAAATATTTTCTCATAGTATTTCCGGTTAGTAAAGATATAAAGTGGATAATATTTCTACTGTAATATTTTGGCTTATATAAATTGCGAAAAGATTTTACTATAAAAACGCCCTTAATACGTCTGCATTTTACTATCAAAGTTGAACTTTTCACAACTAATGAATCAAGGTATATATTTTGTAATATAAAAAATGTATGTAAAATGTTTATTGCAAAATATATAGTAGTTGTTTTATTAAATGCTCAGAGATTATTTTTGAGGTTAAAGAGATTATCTGTAACGTATTATGTTATTACTAAGTAAAATAGTAATATGATATTTAAATTTATGGTGAGTTGAATGCTTTCTAGAGAAGAATATATTCGATTGTCATTGGAACTTAATCTATTTTTTGCAAGAATAGCAGTCAATGATGCAGTCAAATGTTACTGATGAAAGCTTAAAGGCTACAACTGGATTAAGAGATTTTAAGACAGCTGGAACTAGCGGACTCATTAAATGCGGTATTAAAGCAATAGCTTATCCGCTCCTTTGCGATCATGTGTTACGTGAAGCTAATCATTATATAAGAGTTTTAAAAATGTTTGGCTGATAAAAAATAATTGAATAAAATCATGTTTTTAACAAACAATATAATATAATAAATTGTTTGGAGGAAACGAAAAATGTCAGTTAATAAATCAGATCGTCCTAATCCAGGAATTAAATGTACCGTAAATACATGCGGTTACTATATGTCAGGAGATTACTGCTCAGCTGAAAAAATTGAAGTTCAGCCAAAAAATGCGTCAAATTCGCAGGAAACTGACTGCGTAACATTTATTCCTGAAAGAAGATCTTAATAATAAATAAGCCTGTTGGTATATTTATATCGATAGGCTTTTTCTATAGATAACCAAATGCAAAATTAGTTTTTTTTAGATGCAGACGTATTAAGGGCGTTTCGAAAAATTCCTTGTTCAAGTTTATATGACGAAAACCCATTATATCAAGTTTTTGAAACGACCAGTTATTTTTTTAATACTACCTAACTGCATTTTTAATGTTAAATCTTTTTCGCAACTTATATATTTTCATTTCAATTTTATTTAAAAATACAGCTTATCTTGTATTGAGAAATCAACACTATATAAAAAGCAATTAATCTTTTACATTTGCCTATCACAAAATAACGTTAAAGCGTTCGTTATTTTGCTCCGTCAAATGTAAGATTAATAGTGCTTTTTATATATATTACAAATAGGGCAAATTCATAGTGATTAAGAGATAAAAAATAGTATTAATGAAGGAATTGTCTCTATAATTAAAACAATAAAGGAGCAAACAATGACAAGGGTTAAGTATAATAATCCTTTTGCGGCATTATCTCATAAAAGTTACAGATACTACTGGGTAGGAATGTGTATTTCCCTGATTGGAACATGGATGCAAAATATCGCCCAACCATGGTTAGCCTATAGCATGACAAATTCAGCTTTTTTATTGAGCCTAATAGGTATACTACAGTTTACTCCTGTTCTGTTATTTTCATTATTTGCCGGAGTAATAATAGATAGATTTCCTAAGAAAAAAATACTTTTTTTTACACAGTCCGCATCGTTGGTTATAACATTGGCGCTTGCATTACTTGTATGGTCAAAACAAATCGAGTATTGGCATATACTTGTGGCCGCTGTTGCAATAGGTTTAGTAAACACGTTAGACTTACCGACAAGGCAAGCTTTTGTTATCGAACTTGTTGGTAGGGAAGATCTGATGAACGCTGTTGCTCTAAATTCATCATCTTTCAATATAGCAAGGATTATCGGTCCAGCGTTGGCAGGAATAATGATGGGATATGTTGGCATAGCTACTTGTTTTTTTATTAATGCTATAAGCTTCGGCGCTGTTTTAATAAGCTTTATTTTCATCAAGACTTCAAAAGTTGATATTGTTTCTAAGGATAAGGATGATATAATACAAAATATTAGAGATGGTCTAAAATATATTTATGGAAATACCAATCTTTTTTATACAATACTTGCTGTGGCTATTATTAGCACTTTTGCAATGAACTTTAACGTGCTGGTTCCGGTATTTTCTAAAGAGATACTAGGGAAGAAGGAAGCCGGTTTCGGTTTTCTCATGTCTCTAATGGGAATAGGATCATTTATTGGAGCTATGCTTGTTGCGGTAATGAGTAAATCCGATTCTAAAAAATTCATTAACTTTATACTAAACGCTGTACCATTTATAATGGCGGTTTTTCTAATTTCGACAGGTTTTACAAGGATATACGCTCTAACAGGTCTCTGTCTGGCTTTATCTGGTCTTTCTTTTGTCTCGTTTAGTTCAACTGCAAACTCTACAATGCAGCTTAATTCAAAGGACGAGTACAGGGGAAGGGTAATGAGTGTTTATTCTCTTGTCTTTTCAGGATCAACGCCCATCGGTAATCTATACTCAGGCTTAATTACTCATAGATTCGGACCGAGCATGGGGTTTATAGCATGCGGAGCAATTATTATCCTTCTCCTGATTCCTTTTCATATTTACAAATCCAAAGGTTTTATTGCAAAAAATCAGATTCAATAAAATTTTAATTGAGTTTTGTTTCCCATTTTGGTTGGGGACCCCTCATATAAGATATTGAAGCCGCCAAAATACTAATTGCGAATGATACTGCAAAAGCTGTCCTGAGGCCTGCTACAAAATGTCCGACAGCTATGCCTTCCGAGCCAACCTGTGTTCCGGTAAATAACCCTTGCATAGCTTTTGGGTCAATGCTTGATGATATAATAGCCATTGCAAGAGCAATACTAATAACATTTCCAGCATTGTTCATCATAGTTCTTACACCTGCTGCAATACCTCTCCTTTCAACCGGAACGGCGCCCATAATTGCGCTAGTGTTCGGTGAAAAGAACATACCTGATCCAAACCCTGCAATGAGCATCCAGATAGAAAGTTCCATGACCGATGTGCTGGCGGTTATTCTAATCATTCCTATAAGCCCTACTGCTGATATTAGTAAGCCTATTGAGCTAAGTTCTCTTGAACCTATTCTATCCGAAAGCCAACCGCTTATAGGAGCAACAATCATCATTGAAATAGCGAAGGGGGCAAGCAAAATTCCAGCTATAACCGGATCGATTGCTTTTATGCCTTGAAAGTAAAATACCAATAAAAACGTAATTGCTCCACGAGCAACGCCGTTAAGCAGCGTGCTTCCAAAGGCAAACGCCAGTATTCTGCTTTTGAAGAGCTCCAGATCAAGCATTGGCTGATCCATTTTGTTTTCAATAAATGGAAATATTACCATGAAAATTGCTGCTATGATAAACAGAACGACTACATAAAGCTTACTCCAGCCATAAAAGCTTCCAAGGGTGAGAGCTAATAGCATTGATGTTATGCCAATGGTGAATGTTATTGTTCCAGCCCAATCAAACTTTTGCTTTTCAGGCAGAATGTCAAGTTCCTTTAACATAAGTCCGGCCCAGATTGTACCTGCAATTCCGATAGGTATATTTATAAAAAATATATATCTCCAACCAATGTTTATAAATAGTCCTCCTAAAATTGGACCAATAACAGATGCGACACTGATAACCATACCGTTTATACCCATTGCTTTTCCGAGTTCATTTTTAGGAAAAGCGTCTGCTACGATAGGCGTGCTGTTTGCGACAAGCAAAGCTCCTCCTATGGATTGAACAAATCTGAATATTAATAGCTGTAATCCGGTTTCGCAAAATCCGCATAAAACCGAGCTCAGTGTAAATATAATAAATCCGCTTATATATAGTTTTTTTCTTCCAATCATATCTGCAACTCTTCCAATACATGGAACAAGGATTGTCAGAGAGAGCATATAAATCATAACTGTCCACATAATTATATTCATACTTGCGTGTAAATCTTTCATAATGGCTGGTAACGCTATAATCAAAGTACTACCGCTAAGAACCGAAAAAAGCGCTCCGAGGGTTGTGCATGAAAGGGCTATCCATTTATAATCAATCTTTTTCATATTCATTCTCCTCATTTTTTTCTTTTATATTGCATGCTTTTCTTGCCATTTTGTATAATATTTGTTCCATCATCTCCTTTTCGTTGTCTGACAAATCAGAAATTATAATCTCCTCCCAATTTTTAATACTTTCCTGTATCTGAGGTATGATCTCCAATGCCTTTTGAGTAAGAAACACCTTATACGCCCGTTTATCATCTAAATCAACTTTTCTTTGTATATAACCCTCATCTTCGAGTTTCTTAATAGACTTTGCAATACACCCTTTATCTATTTTTAAATAGTCTGACAATACTTCCTGACTTATACCGCCGTTTCTATATAATGTCAGCAAAATGACATTCTGTCCGCTGCTAATATTGAATTGCTCCAGATTTTTATTGATATGGCTTTGACCAAATCTATAAATAATGGAAATCCATCTTCCAATTGAATGGTCTTTATTATCCAATTCTAATACATCCTTCCTTTGCCAGCTGGAGATATATTGATATATATATAAAAAGCACTATTAATCTTACATTTGACGGAGCAAAATAACGAACGCTTTAACGTTATTTTGCGATAGGCAAATGTAAAAGATTAATTGCTTTTTATATAGTTGCATGTGCAACTATATATTATATTAAAAAATAGTTGTTTGCGCAACTATTTTTGTTTAAAAATAAACGGGGTGGAAAAGATCACTTTCCCACCCCGTTTAATATACTTTGAAGCAGTGTCATATAACTCTAAGTGAAGACATATCTTCGATCTTTATTCTATATATTGCAATAAACATTTTACATCTATTTTTTATATTGCAAAATATATACCTTGTTTCATAAGTTACGAAAAGTTCATCTTTGATAGAAAAATGCAGACGCATTAACTGCATTTTAATGTAAAATCTTTTTCGTAACTTATATAAATGATCAATATATTCTTATTATATAAAAAAATTTAGTATATAATTTTTTATATAATTATATAAATTTTATATAAAATAGACAAAACCATTTATGTATTTAAATTGAGCTCTATAATTCAACACAAGAATTCTTCTGTTGAATTATAGATATCGAACTGTAAAACTAAAATGGTTAAAATTTTCAAGGGGGTTTATAAAAAGATGAAGTGTACAAAAATTTTAGCAATTCTGGTCTGCATACTTATTGCTTTTAGCATTAGCAGCTTGGTTTTTGCAGACGCAACAACAAGCAAGATAATAGGTGATGTTGACAGAGATGGCAACTTCGACTCAGATGATTATGCTATTCTAAGACAAAGTTTGCTTGGTATGATAAGCAAAGATTCGTTAAAGCCTTATGGAGATGTTGATGGAGATGGTTTAATAACTTCCGACGACTATGCTTATATGAAAAGGTTTCTGCTTGGAATGATTACTGCTTTCCCAGTTGAAACAAAATTATACACTCCAACTCCTACAATCACTAAAAAAAGCAGTCTTTCTTTAACAGTTGACAAAACAGACGCCAACCAGGGAGATATTATTACGGCCACCCTGAGTATTAAGGATGTTGACAATTTTGCGGGCTATCAAGCCAATGTTAAATACGATCCAACAATATTGCAGCCGGTTATTCTCTTTGCAGATGATTATTTGCCTTATGGGAACTTAACACCTGTAGATAACGGAGAGCTGCTTACCAAAGCTCAATATAACCCGGTGGATGTAGTTTTCCATGATGTTGATGTAGGTATTCTTAGCTTTGGCAGATCATATGTATCTCTTGCTTCATACAGAAGCTCTGGCAATATTGAAACAACAGGATCAATTGCAACAATTAAATTTAAAGTATTAAGAGCTATGCCTACCAAAATATACTTCAAAGGTACTAATATCCTGCCCTCAGGTATTGAAGGCACTGCTTTGTATGATTTTAACGCGGCTCAGATTACAAAATATGATATTATTCAACCTGATACCATAATGTCTTATTCTACTCCAACATCTACAATCGCTGCGACTCCGACACCTACTTTAGCTCCTACTACCGCGCCAACCATAACTCCAACACCAACTGAAAATACGAAAAGCACCCTAAATCTTTCAGTTGATAAAAAAGACGCTAATCAAGGCGACATTATAACTGCAACATTAAGTATATCGAATATTCCTAACTTTGCTGGATATCAGGCAACATTAAAGTATGATCCAACGGTTTTGCAACCTGTTTATTCAGATGGAGTTCCTTATGACTCAACTTCTGCTCCTGAACTTGGGACCTTGCTTCAAAAAAGATATTCTCCGACAAATATAGCAGCAAATGATCTGTCTAATGGTCTACTGAATTTCGGCAGAGTCTATATGTATATGAATCTTTATAAGAATTCCGGCGACGCTGAGACAAGTGGAACAATTGCTGTCATCCACTTCAAGGTTCTTAAGAATAGTCCATATGCAATAAAATATATCGATAATCCTCTTTTAGATAGCGATATTGATGGCGCACTGCTTTTCGACTGGAATGGAGCCCAATTTAGAGATTATAGAGCTGAATATCCTACAGAAATAAACTATTAATCACTACAAATATAAAATTCAATGCAAATATAAAATTCAATGCAGAAAAGTCTCCTATATGCAGTTCAGGAGACTTTTTTGATAACTATGTTTATAAATTTTTTTAAACGACCTATTGGCTTTAAAAGCTTCTTAACAAAAAAGTTACATTTTCCATTAGCCCATAAATCATAAAAAAGTATTGTTTGATGAGTTAATTAATGATAATATTTAAATGTTACAAATTAAAATCTGGTTATTATATCAGTAAAATCATTTACTAAAGGGGTTAAATTTATGAAGAAAAGCGCTAGAATTGTCTTATTTTTATTATTTACTATGCTAATTGGATCGTTAATTTCGAATGTTTCTTTCGCTGATGAAAAATCAACCATAAGTATTGAACTGGACAAGACAACCGCAAAAGTCGGCGATACCATTAAAGCTTCACTAAATATCAATAATATAAAAAATTTCAACTCTTATCAAGTTTGTATCAGATATAATCCTACTGTTTTACAAGCGGTAGATCCAACTTCAGGCAAGGCATTAGAAGATAAGACGGCGCCCGCTGATGGTAATATTTTGTTAAATGCAAAGTTTTCACCACTTCCAATTACTACCAATAATATTCAAGCTGGAATGCTAAACTTCGGAAAAACATACATGAACCTTCAGGCTTATAAGAGCAGTGGTACAGCTGAATCAACCGGAACTGTTGCAGTAATTGGTTTTAAAGTATTAAAGGATGCTGCGGCAGATATTGTTTTTGATGATTTAGGAACAATCCCCAACTCTATACATGGAACAATGTTATTTGACTGGGATGGAAATCAAATTTTAAGTGGTTATGAAGTTGTTCAGCCTGCAAAAATTAATTCGGCATCAAAACCTGAGCCATTACCAAGTTATACTGTTAAGCCTGCTCCACAAGCGCAAGCTTCTGTTGCGCCAGCTTCTTCATCTGACGCTTCATCCGTATCGTCGCCAGCTTCTTCAGCTAATTCTGACAACAGCAACAGCAGCAAGACAAATGATTCTTCATCTACAAAGAAATCATCCTTGGTTTTAATTATCGTAGTTCTATCAGCTGTTGTTGTATTAATACCTACTGTTATCGTAGTATTAATGTTAAAAAGAAAGAAATAAACATTTCCAAAACATAAATTAGGTAGTATCAAAAAAATAACTGGTCAACTGGTCGTTTCAAAAACCTGATATAATGGGTCTTCGTCGTATAAACTTGAACAAGGAATTTTTTGAAACGCCCTTAGTCAATTTAAAATTTACATTTTTAATTAAATAAAACTTTCATAACAAAATAAAAATGGATTGTCTTTTAATATAGGACAATCCATTTTACATTTTTCTTGTATTGGCTTATAAGCTTTAAAACAATCGTATATTGACAAAATATAATATCTATAATGATATCTATAACCACCTGCTTTGCAGGTGGTATTCGCTATATAATAAAGGATACCGGTAAAATACCAGCATCCTCAGTTAATATAATTACTTAATTCAAAATATTCTTATTATATAAAAAGCAATTAATCTTTTACATTTGCCTATCGCAAAATAACGTTAAAGCGTTCGTTATTTTGCTCCGTCAAATGTAAGATTAATAAGTGCTTTTTATATAGTATATCCTTATTATTTATCTTCCGGATAATTTTCTCTCTTCGCATAATGCGTATGGAGCAAGTCATGAGCTTTATGGCTTCCGGGCTCTTTGAAGTATTCATCATACAACATTTTAACCCTTGGATTTTCATGAGATTTCCTTATTGGCATATCTTTATCTTCGTCATATATAGCTTTTGCTCTTTCAGCCCTTAAATCAATCCAGCTTCTTACGTTTGAAGGTTGGATCGGCTGACCACCGCCATTAACACAACCGCCTGGGCATGCCATAATTTCTATAAAGTGGTATTCTTCTCCTGCTTTTATCTTTTCAAGAAGCTTTCTTGCATTGCTAAGACCATTAGCAACAGCAGCTTTAATTTTCATTCCTCCTGCTTCTACAACAGCTTCTTTAATTCCATCTATTCCTCTTACAGCAGTATATTCAATTTCGTCAGAAGGTTTTCCGTTTAATATTTCTGTAACTGTTCTTAAAGCAGCTTCCATAACTCCACCGGTAGCTCCGAATATTACAGCTGCGCCTGAAGCTTCACCCATAGGATCGTCAAACTGTCTGTCCGGAAGTTCCTTGAAGTCTATTGCGGCTTCTTTTATCATTTTAGCAAGCTCTCTTGTTGTCAGAACAACATCAACATCCGCATATCCTGTTGAAGATAATTCAGGCCTTTGAGCTTCAAATTTCTTTGCTGTACATGGCATAATTGAAACTACAAATATCTTTGATGGATCAATGCCCATTTTTTCCGCATAGTATGATTTAAGCACAGCTCCAAACATTTCATGAGGAGACTTACAGGATGACAAATTGTCTAAGAATTCAGGGTAATTGTGTTCACAGAACTTAATCCATCCAGGACTACAGCTAGTGATAAGCGGAAGCTTACCGCCATTTTTGATTCTGTTTAACAATTCTGTGCCTTCTTCCATTATTGTAAGGTCGGCTGCGGTATCTGTATCAAACACCTTGGCAAAACCAAGTCTTCTAAGAGCTGCTATCATATTGCTTGTAGCCCTTGATCCAATTGGCATTCCAAACTCTTCACCTATAGCAACCCTTACTGCGGGAGCAGTCTGTACTACTACATGGAGATCTTTGTTTGCGAGAGCATCCCAAACCTTATCTGTATCATCCTTTTCTCTAAGAGCTCCTACAGGACATACATTAATACACTGTCCGCACATCGCGCAAGGAACTTCATTGAGTGATTTGTTGAAAGCGGAAGATACAACAGTCTTAAATCCTCTTTCGTTTGTATCAATAACCGCAACTTCCTGAACATTCTTACACATGCTTACACAACGTCTGCAAAGAACGCATTTGTTTGGATCCCTGACAATTGAAGGTGAAAAATTATCTACTGGCAATCTAGGTGAATCTCCATCAAATCTCAAGTCTTTTATATTTAAATCCTCAGCTAACTTCTGGAGTTCACAGTTTCTGCTTCTGACACATGTTAAACACTTTTTATCATGATTTGACAATATCAATTCTAAAGTAACTTTTCTTGCCTCACGAACCGCAGGAGTCTGAGTTCTTATCACAAGACCTTCAGATACCGGGTATACACAAGCTGCTTGCAAGCTTCTTGCTCCTTGTATTTCAACCAGACACATTCTGCACGCGCCGATTTCATTTATATCCTTAAGGAAGCAAAGTGTTGGTATATCAATGTTAGCAAACCTTGCAGCCTCCAAAACCGTATAGTTCTTTGGCACTTGTATTTTTCTACTATCTATAGTAATATTTACTGTTTCCATTTTAACACTCCCCTTCCCTTTACGCATTCTTAAATATAGCCTTGAATGGACATTTTTCCATACAAGCGCCACACTTAATACATTTATCTTTATCAATTACATATGGAACCTTCTTTTCACCGCTTATACAACCTACAGGACATGCTTTAGAACAAAGTCCGCAGCTCTTACATCTCTCTGGGCTTATAACATATTGCGTCATTGACTTACATACGCCTGCAGGGCATTTTCTATCATTAACATGAGCCAAATATTCATCTCTGAAGTATTTTAAGGTACTAAGCACCGGGTTTGGAGCTGTCTGACCAAGGCCGCATAATGCAGAAGCTTTAATATTCTTAGCCAGAATTTCAAGTTTGGTTATGTCCTCTTCAGAACCTTTTCCTTCAGTAATTTTTTGAAGTATTTCAAGCATTCTTTTTGTTCCAATACGACATGGAGGACATTTTCCACAGGATTCATCAACAGTAAATTCAAGGAAGAACTTTGCTATATCAACCATACAAGTATCTTCATCCATTACAATGAGTCCGCCTGATCCCATCATGGATCCTAACTGGATTAATGAATCATAATCTATAGCAACATCAATATTACTAGCTGGGATACATCCGCCTGAAGGTCCACCGGTCTGAGCCGCTTTGAACTTCTTACCATTTGGTATACCGCCGCCGATATCATAAACAACTTCTCTTAAGGTTGTACCCATAGGAACTTCAACAAGACCTGTATTATTTATGTTACCGCCAACTGCAAAAACTTTTGTTCCTTTGCTCTTTTCTGTTCCGATGCTAGAGAACCATTCAGCGCCTTTATTAATAATTTGCGGAATATTTGCGTATGTTTCAACATTATTAAGAAGCGTAGGCTTGTTCCACAAACCTTTGATGGCTGGGAATGGAGGTCTTGGTCTTGGTTCCCCTCTCTTACCTTCTATTGAAGTCATAAGAGCTGTTTCTTCACCGCAAACAAACGCTCCGGCTCCTAATCTTATTTCCAAATCGAAACTAAAATCTGTTCCGAAAATGTTCTTTCCAAGCAAACCATATTCTTTTGCTTGTTCAATTGCTATATTTAAACGCTTAACAGCTATCGGATATTCTGCTCTGATATAAATGAAACCTTGGTTTGAGCCTACAGCATAACCTGCTATAGCCATCGCTTCAATTATAGAATGAGGGTCGCCCTCTAAAACGCTTCTGTCCATGAATGCTCCTGGGTCGCCTTCATCAGCGTTACAGCATACATATTTCTGATCGTCATTTGCTTTTGCGGTAAATTCCCATTTAAGTCCTGATGGGAAACCTCCGCCCCCTCTACCCCTTAAACCTGATTTTTTAACAGTATCAATAACCTGTTCAGGAGTCATTTCAGTCAGAACTTTTGCTAAAGCTTTGTAACCGTCAAAAGCAATATATTCTTCTATAACCTCGGGATTTATAACTCCACAATTTCTTAACGCAATTCTTAACTGTTTTCTGAAGAATTCAACTCCATCTAAAGAAGTTGCGATTTCCTCAGTATTCTGACCTCCTTCTAGAAGTCTTGAAACAATTCTTCCTTTTAAAAGGTGCTCTTCAACAATTTCCTTAACGTCTTCAACCTTAACCATGGTGTACATGCAGCCCTCTGGGTAAACAACCACAACAGGTCCCCTAGCGCATAAACCGAAACACCCTGTTTTTACTACTTTAACTTCATTCTGCAGATTATTTTTATTTAAATGTGTGTCAAATTCATTCATAATCTTCTCTGAATTTGACGAAACACACCCTGTGCCGCCACAAACAAGAATGTGCGCTCTATAAATTTGCATCTATACTCCCCCCCTTATTTCTTATCTTCGTATCCTATAGTATAATCAATACATACTCTGCCGTTAACAATATGTTCTGCTACTATTCTCACAGCTTTTTCAGCCGTCATTTTAACATAAGTAGTTTTTTCGCCCTTAGGATCAGTTATTTCTACAACCGGTTCAAGCCTGCAAACCCCAATACAACCTGTCATTGTTACAGCTGTATTTGTTATATTTCTTTTTTGAAGTTCTTCCACAAAAGAAGTCATAACAGGTCTTGCGCCTGCGGCAATCCCACAGGTTGCCATACCTACAACAACTCTGTATCCGTCAGAATTTGATCTTATACTAATTTTTTCTAAAGCCTTCTTTCTTATTTCTTCAAGTTCAGCTATCGATTTCATATAATACACCTCCAAAAGTAACCTTTAATCCCTCATTTATATAATCTTTAATCCACTTCAAAACCTCGTATTCATTGATAGCCACTTCTCCAAGCAGGCTTTTAACCTCTGATGTATCAAATCTAAAAGGCTCATCATCGTAAGACAGAGTCAGAGTTAAATTCAGATTCTCATTTACAGCCAATATATTGACAATTGTCTCAGCGATATCTCCCAATGGAGGCCTATCAATATTTCCAATCTTAAACATTGTCTCTAATGTAGTTCCAATACCCTTTTGGGAATTTATTTTTAAATACCCTTCACATCGTTCAGCAGAAGCTTTGAGGAGAGAAATGCCCAGACCAACCTTTCTAGTATTTCTAGTAGTAGTAAATGGGTCTGTTACTCTTTCCAAAAACTCTTCGTCCATCCCCTTGCCATTATCAGCAATAATTATCTTCAATTCATTACTCTTTGTATAAGCCAGAATAGTTATGTCAATTTTTGTTCCACCTGCTACAATGGAGTTCTGAATGATATCCATAAGATGTAAAGACAAATCTCTCATTTTTCTTCTTTCCTGTTAAGGACGTTTCAAGAAATTCCTTGTCAAGTTTATATGACGAGAACCCATTATATCAAATTTTTGAAACGACCAGTTGCTAAGTTTTTTTGATACTACCTAAATGATTGTAATAAAATTAAAAGTATTATTCGATTGCTTATTCTTTTCTGTATTTTTCAAGAATATCTTCAATATCATCCGGTGATAGTCTTCCATAAACATCTTCATTAATCATCATTACCGGCGCCAAACCGCAAGCTCCGATACATCTACAAGCTTCAAGAGAAAACAAACCATCATCGGTGCATTTGCCAACTTCGATTCCAAGCTTCTCTTTAAGTTTATCAAGAATAATACCTGAGCCTTTAACATAGCAAGCAGTACCCAGACAAAGCTGTATGTTATATTTTCCTTTTGGTTCTAGCGAGAACTGAGTGTAGAATGTCACCACGCCATAAATCTCTGTAAGCGGCACATTAAGACCTTCTGAAATGATTTTCTGAACATGCATTGGCAAATAACCGTAAATTCCCTGCGCTTCATGAAGTACAGGTATCAAAGCACCTTTAGTGCTTTTATATTTTTCAATTATTTGCTGTAGTTTTTCTTTCTTTTCATCAGCGCATCCACAGCAGCAATTGTTAGTACTCATAAATATTGACCTCCTTATAATATGGAGTTAGAACTCCTTTTAACCCTGTTAAAAATTTAACATCATTCGTTAATATTATAACAAAGCGTTTTCTCAAATTCAATATAAAATACGTTAAATATTTTATATTTTTATGAGTTTAAAATATTTAACATACAAAACTTGACAAGAAATTTTTTAAAACGCCCATAATGATTTTTAAAGGTAAAATATTCTCGTGAAACATATGCTATCCGTTTTTGATTTTAGAAATGAGACACTGAATGCTTTTTTCTTCAATGTCAATAAAGGATTCCCTTTCAGATATATCCGCAAGTGAATGAGCGTCGGATGATTTTATTAATTTATAGTTCATTACTTCAGGATTATTTCTTATAAGATTTTGCAAATCAGCCTTTTTAGAAATCTCCAGATATTTTAAGTTTAAGTTTTCAGGCACGCTGCCAAGATTTGAAATTACACTGTACGAACTTCTATCAACGTGAGCCGGAATTATAACTCCGTTTAACTCATCCACATACTTTTTTAAGTCATCAATTGAAAAATTGACTGCTGTCAATAGAAGTTTGTCGACAACACCTTTTTCATCGTCATTTTCATCATAAATAATCTGTCTGCCAAATATATCTTCCCGATTTTTAAGAGAAGGCAGCGCCTTATAAACAATTTCCTGCATTTTATTAACCTGGCCAATCCCCGGAAATAAACATACAACATGTATTTCTTCCATTGTTTCAATCTCCATGCCTGGCGCAACAAGAATATCTGACCCCTCAGAACATTTAATAACAGCCTCAATATTCTCAGCTGAATTGTGGTCCGTAACGGCAATAATGTCAAGTTCTTTTAAAATCGCCATATTTACTATGTTATTTGGGGTCATCTCGTTATCCGAACATGCGGATAAAGCAGAATGCATGTGTAAA
Source organism: Bacillota bacterium (assembly GCA_030705945.1). Taxonomy (GTDB): domain Bacteria; phylum Bacillota; class Clostridia; order Acetivibrionales; family DSM-2933; genus Pseudobacteroides. Next base: position 7,854 of record JAUZPS010000019.1, on the reverse strand, counting down.
TCATAAGCAAACTTCATTAATATCCTCCGGTAAAAGCCCTATTTTCCTACTCCACATTCATATGCTCTGCAGCATATCTCGTATGAGTTAAGGTCTGTCCCTAAAATTACGATGCCCTCATTTTCCGCCCTGGTTATTGTCTCCGGCTCAACATTAATATTCTCAGGAACAATAACACAAGCCACCTCTGTTAATAGAGCCACAGCTGCAATGTTAAGATTTGTGTGTACGGTAATCCATGCATCTCCTTTACTTGCGTGGGACATAACCCAACTCAAAAGGTCACAAACGTAGACCCCTGTTATATCATTCTGAAGCTTGTTTTCTCCTGCCCAAACCTTCATGCCAAACTTCTCTGCAAATTCCAAAACTTTCATTCTTTTCTCTCCCACATTATTTTTCGCCTTTGCCGCCAGATCCTTTATCCATTACTGGAGGCATAATCGCTTCGAGCTCCATCATCTGTATAGCCAATTCCCTTACTCTGTCCCTGAGCTTGAATAAGCAATCAGTCTCATTCGCGTTGCCTCTCACAATATCTTCCGCAAGAGCCCTGCAGCTTGGAGCTCCGCATGCGCCGCAATCAAGACCTGGAAGTTCGTTTTCAATATTCTGGAGAATCTCCATTTTCTTAATTGCCTTCTCAATATCATCATCAAGCTTTAGTACAGGCTTGTATTGAACCTTACCCGTCCAGTCTATATTATCATTTTCATCATCATGGTCGCTGCTTGCTATCGCCTTTTCTTTTGCTTCATCTATGTGCTTTTTAAGACGCGTTTTGGCTACATATGAATTCTCTATTGTTAATGGCCCTCCAAGACATCCGCCTTTGCACGCTAACGCTTCTATAAACATAACATCCTCAAGACGGTCATTCTCAACTTCTTCTAATATAGTAATAACTTCATGAATTCCATCAACAGCTAAAAATGAATCTGTTCCTAACGCTAAGCTTTCGCCCCCTGAATTTGCCCACCTGATACCCTCATATCCTGCGCCAATAAGGTCTTCACAGCTTTTTTGCCTCATCAGATTATTTAAAACGCCCAGATATACATCCTTAATTGAAATAACACCGCTGACCGATGACGATTCTCTCTCATAAGGCGCTTTTACACTGGTCATCTTTGCGGCGCAAGGAGTTATAAAGAAAACTCCTATCTCATCCTTTGTAAGATTTTCCTTCTTCATGACCTTGTCGCGAGCTATCTTCGCCGCAACTTCCATAGGTGACTCAAATTTTAGAATGTTATCAATGAGGTTCGGAAATCTAACTTGAATAAGGCGTACTACCGCCGGGCAAGCAGAAGAAATCAAAGGAAATTTCTGTCCTTCTTTATTTATGAACTTTTTCGTCGCTTTACTTACAATCTCCGCAGCTTGCGCTACCTCGTACACCTCATCAAATCCCAGCATTTTTAATGCCGTGAGAATATGATTCCTTGAAAAAACACTTTTAAACTGACCATATAAAGATGGAGCAGGAATAACTACTTTGTATTTGAAGGTGTTTACCATGTCGAAGGAATCGGTAATTGCCTTCTTAGCATGATAAGGGCATACTCTAATACACTCTCCACAATCAATACATCTCTCATTTATTATTCTTGCTTTACTTTTTCTAACTCTGATTGCTTCAGTAGGGCACCGTTTAATACAATTGGTACAGCCTCTGCACTTTTCTTCATCAAGTGTAACAGAATGAAAATATGTTCCCATAAAAACCCCCCTATTCTCAAAGACAATTCGTCAAAGCGTACATTATATAAAATAATTATTTGTCTTTATTTGTCTTACATTCAGTTGCTAAGTTTTTTTGATACTACCTAAATCATTTTTACTTAAGAAAAACAGTTATTGTAACGGTTGTGCCTTTTCCCACTGCGGTATCAATATCAAGACTATCCGCATATCTTTTCATATTTGGAAGTCCCATTCCAGCGCCAAACCCCATGTCCCTCACATGATCAGGAGCCGTAGTGTAGCCTTCCTGCATCGCAAGCTCCACATTAGGAATACCTGGCCCTTTGTCGCAGATCTTAATTACTACCTTATCCTTCCATATCTCTATGTGGGCAGCGCCGCCATCAGCATGTATTACTGCATTTATTTCTGCTTCATACATGGATATTGCTGTTTTCTTTACTTTATCCGGATCAACTCCAAGTTGATTCAACATCTTTTTTACACTGCTTGACGCTTCACCAGCATGTAAAAAATCATTAGCCGGAATATCATAATTAAGCTCTAAGCATCCTTCCGTCAACAGCAAACACCTCTTCCGGTTACCCCCGCTCCATATAGCTTACCGCAGGAAATAAACATGGAGTATTTTGTAGTTAAAATAGTAATCCCCTTCTCAATAGCCAAGTCTATAATTTCTTGGGTTGGGCTTTTACCTCTTACAAATACTATAACTTTTATATCCATCATTTCAGCTGTGCGCACAACCTGGGGGTTAATTAAACCCGTAAGAAGAACGACATTGTCTTTTACAAACGCCATTACGTCACTCATCAAATCAGCTCCGCAAGCTGAATATATTTCCAAACCATCACTATCTATTTCTGTAATCACCGTTGCTTCTAGGACCTTAACAATCTCATTAACTTTCATATTTTATACCTTTTCCTTTCCCTCACTCATAAAAATGGATCTGATTTAAAATCAGCAAAGTCATGCCATATATTTCCTACTGCGAAATCCGATAATAAAATTCAGCTTTGATAGTAAAATTCAGACTTATTAACTGCATTTTTAATGTAAAATCTTTTTCGCAACTTATCTATATAAAAAGCACTATTAATCTTACATTTGACGGAGCAAAATAACGAACGCTTTAACGTTATTTTGTGATAGGCAAATGTAAAAGATTAATTGCTTTTTATCTAATATTGCAAATAATATAACAAATAATCAATTGAGTATTTATCTCCATTTATATAATAATTATATCACATTGTTAATAAGTTAACAATCCCTAGCAAAAAATAACTATCTGTCCACATAAAGATACCGAACTGTAAAGTTATATATCAGTTCGGTATCTATAAATAAAGAACTCTAAAATTAGTTTTATACCAGTTATGAAGCCCAAACTTTGGCTTTTCCTCGTTAATGGGCAAGCCGCTAAGCTTATTTAGACCCATCAATGAGCGCTGATATAAAACTTTAGAGTTCTTTTTCTTTTTGATATCAAATGTTATATTAGAATAAGCTGTTTGCTTCTTTGGATTCAACTGCGCTTTTCTTGACATCATCAGGGACATTCACTTCAAAATTGCCGTTAATATCACTAATGTCAATTATAAATTTCTCCTCAGTTACAGTGGAATCTGACTCGCTTGCTTTTCCTTTTGTTTCCATTGTACAGCTCTTAATATAATAAGTATTCTTGTCAATAATAAATTTAATGCTATAATTATCAAGCAATTCGCTATTTCCTTCAGTCAATCCCTTCCCAAGTTCACCCATAGCAGATTCGGAGAAATTATCCAAATACAGGGCCCCCTGCAAAACTATTTCGTCAGGTTTATCGCTGTCTCCGACAACCAACCCGGCATTAGTAGAATCATCCGATTTTAAAAGAGAAAGACTGCCAATTTCTTTTGAAAGCTCATCAGCCGTTAACGCGCTTTTAGACCAGCCATCAATCATAAAACCCTTAGTGTAAGAAACATTATTATCATAATAAGACTCTAGATTTATATTCATCCCAAGCATACTCATGTTAAGGAGCATATGCATTTTCTTTTTTGGAATATCCATTTCAAGATTTATATCCGCTTTAGCTGTCATTGACGTCTTACCTTTTGAGTTTACATCAACGCTTACCTTTGCTTTTGCTTTATTAACGTTTTTCATAGCGGCATCGCATTTGTCTAAAATATCTTTAACCTCATCATAGGACTTGTTGTTCTTAATAAGAACAGACCTTGTATTAGCGTTCCAAACAACTTTTTTTCCTAGACTTTCCGCAACAAATCTTGCAGGTATGTATGTTCTGCTTTTATAAATAACCGGCGGCACATCCAGATCAATAGTTTTCTCATCTATCTGAGCTTTGTTATTCCCAACCTGAAGAAAAATTTTCTTTGTTTCGCTGTCGCTAGAATCATTGTTTATTGTTATGCTGCTTTCCTGAGCATTCCATACTATATGGCTGTCATCATTCTGAATCCCCAGATTTGTAAGCACAGCTCTCAATGGAAGTAAAGTTCTTCCATCCTGTAATATGGGAACATCCGTGTATGCGCCAATTTTGCCATCTATAGCTATTTTAATGTCCGGGCTCTCTTTTATTTTTCCAGTTGCAAAAGAAGTTACCGCTAAACCCGCAATTACTAAACCAGTTGATACAACCGCCAAAAGCTTCTTCATTTATAATCCTCCTAAGTTTTTAAAATATTTTTATTTATTATTATGCTAATGCGTAATAATTTAAGCTTTTATATTTCTCTATTAATTTTATACAATACTACATATATAATCAACCAAAAGTATTAAAATATATTTACTTTTTGTAATATATATTAAAACCAACGAATCTTTTACATTTATGAGATAGTTATCTCTAATAAAAGCAGCTGCCTCCTAAAAATTCTCTTATTATAGAGTTCAGAGGTATTTCTTTAGTCTCAATCGGAAGAAAATTACCCAAAAACTCGATTATTCTTCTAGCTTCTGAATACTCGGGAGAAGCGATTCCTATCTCAGCCAGCAGAGGTTCTGCAAGTGTTTTAAGAACTCCCAATTCATAAACTAATGCTGAATTGAACATAATATCGGCCTCTTCCTGAAATGGGAAAATATTCTTATCCTCACCACGCCTGACTGAAGGCCACCTCTGGAGGGTACTAACCGCAGTGCTTCCCCTGAACTGGAAGTCCCTCACAATCCTTCTTATTACCCTTGAATCAGTTGTGGGGATCCTGTTATGCTCATCAATGTTCATTGAAGTCAATGCGCTCACATAAATTTTGAACTTTCTTTCTCTTGGAATAAGTGATGTTAACTTTTCATTCAAGCCATGTATACCTTCGATAATCATAAGCTGATCATCCTCAATCTTAAGCTTTCTGCCAACATCATCCCTGCAGCCTTTTGGGAAGTTGAATATAGGAACTTCAACCTCTTTACCCGCAATCAGATCACTCAGTTGCTGATTAAAGAGCTCAACATCTATAGCCTCTAAAGCTTCAAAATCATACTCACCCTTCTCGTCTTTAGGTGTATGTTCTCTATCAACAAAATAATCATCGAGAGACAAAGTAACAGGCTTCAAGCCATTTACCCTCAACTGTATTGACAACCTTTGCGCGAAAGTTGTTTTGCCTGATGAAGAAGGACCTGAAATCAGAACAACTCTTTTTTTATGCTCGCTGTTGGTTATCATATCCGCTATCTGAGCGATCTTTTTCTCATGGAGAGCTTCTGATACTCTTATCAGAGTGTTGATCTCGCCATTTTTAATTATATTGTTAAGGTCGCCAACGTTATTGACGCCAAGTACATTTCCCCAGTGTTTGTATTCATTAAATATAGTAAACAGTTTTTTCTGTTCAACAAACTCAGGCACTTTGGACGGATTACGTTTCTCCGGATATATTAATATAAGTCCCGGCGAGTAGAACCTCATGGAGAATTTGCTGATATATCCGGTGCCAGGAGCCATATAGCCATAAAAATAGTCATTAAGATCATCGCAGCTATACATAGTCACATACGGCTTTCTTCTGTGTTCAACAGCCCTGTATCTGTCCAATCTTCCACTATTTTTAAATAATTCTTTGGCGTCTTCAGCTGACATTATTCTCTTTATATAAGGAATTTCAGCTTTTACTAATTCCCACATCCTTCTTTCAATTTGTTGAACTTCTTCCTGATCTAACTGTTTTTCTCCTTTTATCTCGCAGTATATGCCTTTACTGATTGTGTGGCATATGACAAGCTTTCTGTCCGGAAAAAGATCATGCACTGCTTTTATTAATAAAAAGTGAAGACTTCTTCTATATATTCTCATACCATCTTCATTGATCAAATCCAGAAACTCGACATGACAATTCTCTATTAGATGATAACTAAGTTCCTTTATATCATTGTTTACTTTTGCCGCTATAATTGTTGATTTATATTTTCTTTCATAATCCTTACTTAATTCTATAAGGGAAATTCCTTCAGGAACAAGTTTCTCCTCCCCATCAGCAAAACTAACTTTTATCTGCTTCAAATCATTTACCGACATGTTATACCACCTCAATTTCTTCATAATTTAATGCAATGTAAAAATAAGTCATCTCATACATATAAAATAATACCACAACTTATACAATAGTAAATGAAATATTGTCTTGCATAAGGGTGTTTCAAAAAATTCCTTGTTCAAGTTTTTTAGATGGAAACCCTCCATATCAAGTTTTTGAAACGCCCAGTTGCTAAGTTTTTTTTGATACAACCTAAATGAAGTATCATCTATAATATTCTATAAAGGGATCTAAATTCCTCTTTTTATGAAAAGCCCTTTTTAGGCCGCTTGCGCGTAACTATATAAAAAGCACTATTAATCTTACATTTGACGGAGCAAAATAACGAACGCTTTAACGTTATTTTGTGATAGGCAAATGTAAAAGATTAATTGCTTTTTATATATATATGTTTCGTGATTTTGAAAGTTAATGTAATGTGTTTATCACGAAACATGTAGTATAAAACCAATTTTACATTTGGTTATCTATAGATTATTATAATATAAAAGACAATTAATCTTATATGCGCTTTTTAAAAAGATTATTACCACTTTTGCTATATTAAAAGCGCTATTAATCATACATTTGATAGAGCAAAACAACGAACGCTTTAACGTTATTTTGCTCTGTCAAATGTAAAAGATTAATCACTTTTAATATATTTTGCTTCGCAAAATGTCAGGTTAATTATGATTCTATAATAGTTGGAGTTGATAGAATGGATTTAATAAATACAGGTTCTGAAATTTTCATCCCTGATAACATTCCGTTAGAAAAAGCGTTAAAAAGGACTACCCATCTGGCAATATCCGCTCATCAGGATGATATCGAAATCATGGCGTATGATGGAATTGCAAAATGTTTTTGCGATAATTCCAACTGGTTTTCAGGGATAGTTGTCACAAATGGCACAGGCAGCACTAAAAACGGATTTTATAAGACACTTACAGATGAAGAATTTATTAGCATAAGAAAAAAGGAACAGAAAAAAGCGGCTTATCTTGGCGAATACAGCTCAGTCGCGCTGTTGAACTACAGCAGCGCAGAGGCTAAGGATCCTCATGATAAATTTATAATAGATGATCTTAAAAAACTTATCTCCCAAATGGCTCCCCAAATAATTTATACCCACAACTTATTTGATAGACATTCCACTCATGTAGGAGTTGCTGTCAAAGTAATAAACGCGCTAAGAGCATTACCTGAGGAACAAAGACCTAAAAAGGTATTCGGTTGTGAAATATGGAGAAGCCTCGACTGGCTCACATCCTCCGATAAGGTTGATTTTGACGCGTCAAGGCATCCCAACATCGCTTCGGCGCTGGTGGGATTATATGATTCCCAGATATCCGGAAATAAACAGTATGATAGGGCGACAATTGGCCGTAGATACGCAAACGCGACGTTTTCCGCTTCCCATTCACCTGACGCTTCAAACTCTTCAATTCTGGGCATGGATCTAACCCCGCTTATTAATAATACGGAACTAAATATCATAGAATATGTTCAAGGTTACATAGACAGGTTTAATGAGGATATAATAAATGGAATAAAAAGTGTTCTTTAAGGAAAATAATTATAAAGTGTTTTTCTATATCATTTGACA
>JAUZPS010000189.1 GCA_030705945.1 Bacillota bacterium | reverse complement strand
TTGTAGATGAACTTGAAGCAAAGTTAAAAGAGATTGGCGCAGGAAGAATAGCATCTGTCATGGGACGTTATTACGCAATGGACAGAGATAATAGATGGGATAGGGTGCAGCTTGCGTATGACGCTATGACATCAGGTAAAGGACTCACTGCATCAAGCGCCGCGGAAGCTGTTCAGACCTCCTATGATAAAAAGGAATTTGATGAATTTGTTAAGCCTACAGTTATCGTGGAAAATAATAAGCCTGTTGCTCTGATTGAAAAGAACGACTCGGTTATTTTCTTTAACTTCAGGCCTGATAGGGCTAGAGAAATAACTAGAACCTTTACTGATGTTGATTTTAAAGGTTTTGAAAGAGAAAAAGGTTATTTCCCTGTATTCTATGTATGCATGACACAGTACGATAAGACCATAGAAAACGCGGTTGTGGCATTCAAACCGGAAAGCCTCGCAAATACCTTTGGGGAATATATAAGCAAACTTGGCTACACACAGCTTAGAATTGCTGAAACAGAAAAATATGCTCATGTTACTTTCTTCTTCAATGGAGGAGTCGAAACTGTATATCCCGGTGAAGATAGAGCGTTAATACCTTCTCCTAAGGTAGCCACATATGATCTTAAGCCTGAAATGAGCGCGTATGAAGTGGCTGACGAAGCTGTTAAAAGGATTAATTCTAAACAGTATGACGTAATAATTCTCAATTTTGCAAATCCTGATATGGTTGGACATACAGGTATATTTGATGCGGCAAAGGCAGCTATAGAAACGGTTGATGTATGCGTTGGAAGGGTAGTAGACGCAATCCAGGCTCAAGGAGGAGTTGCGTTAATAACTGCAGACCATGGTAACTCTGAGCAAATGGTTGACTATGTAACAGGCGGACCATTCACTGCTCACACAACCAATGTTGTGCCATTAATAGGTATCGGGCTTGGAGGAGCTAAGTTAAATGAAGGCAGACTTTCTGATTTAACTACAACTATGCTTGATATACTAGGACTTGAAAAGCCCAAGGAAATGACAGGAAATTCATTGATTCAAAAATAAAATAATTTCTACGTGATATTCTATATATTTTGCAATAAACATATTACATCCCTTTTTTATATTGCAAAATATATACCTTATATAGACTGTATTTGTTTCAATTTCTCTAATGACCTAAGAGTTGGTCATTAGAGAAATTTATTATAGTAAAGCTTCACCAGGTTTCCAGTCAATAGGGCAGAGACCTCCGGTTTGAAGAGCTTGAAGAACCCGTAAAGTCTCATCTACACTTCTTCCAATACCGAGATCGTGAACAACGGAATACTTTACTATACCATTTGGGTCTATAATAAAAAGTCCTCTTAACGCAATTCCCTCTTCTTCAATTAACACACCATATTTTTGTGAAACATTTTTTGTTATATCTGACGCGATGGGGAATTTTATTTTTCCAAGTCCTCCGTTTTCCACTGGAGCATTAATCCATGCTTTGTGAGAAAATTTGCTGTCAATGCTTGCTGCAAGGACTTCCGCTCCAAGCTTTTTGAATTCTTCAATTCTTTTGCTCATTGCTGTTATTTCGGTAGGGCATACAAAAGTAAAATCAAGTGGATAAAAGAAAAATACCAGCCATTTTCCTTTATAATCGCTTAAGGACACATTTGAAAAGCTTTCTCCATTACCATCTACTGCCTCCATATTAAAATCTGGCGCTTGTATTCCAACAATCCTGTTCATTTTAAATACCTCCGTATATTTATATTTTATTTTTTATATATGATGGTTAATTTATACCATTAAATATTTAAAGTTAAACAACTAGAACCTATTATATCAAGTTTTTGAAATGAACAGTTGCTAAGCTTTTTTGATACTGCCTTAACTGCATTTTTATTGTAAAATCTTTTTCTCAACTTATCTATACTCAAGAAAGAAGTATACAATTAATTATTTCAAGCTAAAATAAAGATGATAAACTATGTATTCTATTTAGGGAGTTTCAAAAAATTCCTTGTTCAAGTTTTGTATGATGAAAACCCATTATACCAAGTTTTTGAAACTCCCAGTTGACCAGTTTATTTTTTGATACTACCTTATTGAATTTTTAAATTATAAATACCTACATGTTTTGCTATAAAAATTTTATATCAACACTAAAGTCACAAAACTTTTAACTAAGAAAAGTTAAAAAATTAACAAGCAATTTACAAAATAATATTTACAATTGTCAAGACTTAAGTTATTCTATTAATGTTATATTTTACGAATGGAAGGAGATTTAAGAATGAAACAGTATTTAGAAATTGAAAGTGTATTTGCTAGAGAAATACTTGACTCTAGAGGAAATCCTACTGTAGAAGTAGAGGTAATAGCGGAAGGCGGCTTTCTTGGAAGAGCTGCTGTTCCTTCAGGAGCTTCAACTGGAGCCTTTGAAGCTATAGAATTAAGAGATGGTGACAAGAGCAGATATTTAGGCAAGGGTGTTCAGAAGGCTGTTGATAACGTAAATAACATAATAGCTCCTGAAATCGAAGGCATGAATGTTTTTGATCAAGTTGCAATCGACAAGGCTATGATCGATTTAGATGGCACTCCTAACAAGGATAAGCTGGGAGCAAACGCTATTCTTGGAGTATCAATGGCTGCTGCAAAGGCTGCTGCTGAAGCTATCGGTTTAAGTCTTTACCAGTACATCGGCGGAGTAAACGCAAAGACTCTTCCAGTACCTATGATGAATATCATTAACGGTGGTAAGCATGCTGATAACAGCGTTAATATTCAGGAATTTATGATTATGCCTGTTGGAGCTTGCTGTTTTAAAGTAGCTCTTCAGATGTGCGCAGAAGTATTCCATAATTTGAAAAAGGTATTAAGCAGCAAAGGTTACAGTACTGCTGTTGGAGATGAAGGTGGATTTGCTCCAAACCTTAAGACTGACGAAGAAGCTATTCAAGTTATATTAGAAGCAGTTGAAAAAGCTGGATACAAGCCAGGCGCTGATTTCAGAATTGCAATAGACGCAGCTGCTACTGAAATGTATGAAGCTGCTAAAGAAAAGGGTCAAGAAGGAAAGTATTACTTCTGGAAAGCTGATATAATGAAGACTAAAGAAGAAATGGTTGCTTTCTGGTCCGATTTAGCAAATAAATATCCGATTATTTCACTTGAAGATGGCGTTTCCGAAGAAGACTGGGATGGTTGGAAAATGCTCACAGAAGCAATTGGAAGCAAGATTCAGTTAGTTGGGGACGATCTTTTTGTTACAAATACTGAAAGATTAAAGAAGGGTATAGATTTAGGAGTTGCTAACTCAATATTGATTAAAGTTAACCAAATCGGTACCTTGACAGAAACTCTAGACGCTATTCAAATGGCAAACAGAGCTGGATATACAGCTGTAGTATCCCACAGATCAGGTGAAACAGAAGATGCTACAATAGCTGACATAGCTGTTGCTTTAAATGCAGGTCAGATCAAAACTGGCGCTCCTTCAAGAACAGACCGTGTTGCTAAATACAACCAACTTTTAAGAATTGAAGAAGAACTCGGTGGAGTAAGCCAATACCTAGGTCTTGATGCATGGTTTAACCTTAAAAACAAATAATTTCTTTGATTCGATTTTTATATAGAAGTTAATGTATTATGAAATAAGTTCCGATATTGTTATTGCGCTTTGAGAATGAGCTCCGGATTTTAAGGAAGCTTACTATATAAAAAGCACTATTAATCTTACATTTGACGGAGCAAAATAACGAACGCTTTAACGTTATTTTGCGATAGGCAAATGTAAAAGATTAATTGCTTTTTATATAGTATCAAATGCGCTAAATAAATCGGGACTTATTTTTAATTTATATAAGTTACGAAAAAGATTTTACATTAAAAACGCAGCTAATACGTCTTCATTTTACTATCAAAGCTGAACTTTTCGCAACTTATGAACTAAGGTATATATTTTGCAATTTAAAAAAGTATGTAAAATGTTTATTGCAAAATATATAGGTGGTATTAAAAAAAACTTAGCAACTGGTCGTTTCAAAAACTTGATATAATGGGTTTTCGTCATATAAACTTGAACAAGGAATTTTTTGAAATGCCCTTATCTATATAAAAAGCACTATTAATCTTACATTTGCCTATCACAAAATAACGAATGCTTTAACGTTATTTTGTGATAGGCAAATGTAAAAGATTAATTGCTTTTTATCTAAAAAGAATATGCAATAATAAAGTTGATAATGCTTGTTTTTTATTTTGTTATATGTTAGAATATTAGTTGTTAATTTGCTAGGGAGGTGTATTAGGTAATGAGTATATTAAGTATAGTTGTAAATATATTTCATATTTTATTTGCAGTTTCATTAATAGTTATTGTATTGCTTCAATCAGGTAAACAAGCTGGATTATCAGGCGCTATTGCAGGCGGAGCTGAAACATTCTTTGGTAAGAATAAAGGTAGAACTATTGATGCTTTATTAAGTAAGTATACTACAGTAGCTGCTATCTTTTTTATTATCACTTCAATAGCATTAGAATTATTAATAAACAAATAATTTGAAAGTTAATACTGGTGATATAAGACAACTATCATTTTATTGGTAGTTGTTTTTGTTATGTTCAGGATATTTAGGGCGTTAGAAAAAGATTTATAAATAAAAAAATTTAAAAACTATATAAAAAGCAATTAATCTTTTACATTTGCCTATCACAAAATAACGTTAAAGCGTTCGTTATTTTGCTCCGTCAAATGTAAGATTAATAGTGCTTTTTATATATATAAGTTACGAAAAAGATTTTACATTAAAAAATGCAGTTAAGGTAGTATCAAAAAATAAACTGGTCAACTGGGAGTTTCAAAAACTTGATATAATGGGTTTCCATCATACAAAACTTGAACAAGGAATTTTTTGAAACTCCCTAATACGTCTGCATTTTACTATCAAAGTTGAACTTTTCGCAACTTATGAATTAAGGTATATATTTTGCAATATAAAAAGTTTATGTAAAAAGTTTATTGCAAAATATATACTTATTTAAGTATAGCGTAAATAACCCTGGGAACAATAAAAAATAAACGGCGGAAGGATCAAGTTTTTTATGAGTGATTTAAGAACCGACAGAAAAAATAAAATAGTGTCATTTATGAGGGAAGATGCGTACAAACCACTTCTATTTAAAGAACTTGTAACAGTTTTAGATGTTCCTGCTTCAGATATAGACGCATTTGAAGATGTTATCAAGGAATTAGAAGCTGAGGGCAAAATTTACAAGACACGCAAAGACAGGTATGGAGTACCTGATAGGATGAGCCTTATAACTGGACGTTTACAAGGCAGTGATAGAGGATTTGGCTTTGTAATACCAGACGAGGAAGAAGCAAATGATGTATTTGTTGCTGGAGATTCATTACATGGCGCGATGCACAATGACAGGGTTATCGCCAGAGTAAATAAATCCAACACGGGAGGAAAAAGAGCTGAAGGAGAAATAATCAAGATATTAAAAAGAGCCAACTCCTTTATTGTGGGAACTTTTGAAAGCAGTCGGTATTTTGGGTTCGTGATACCTGATGACAGAAGAATAACCTCAGACATTTTTATACCAAAGGATGAGATAAATGGCGCTAAATCTGGCCAGAAGGTTGTTGTAGAATTAATTAAATGGCCTGAACAGAGAAGGAACGCTGAGGGAAGGATTTCTGAAATAATAGGAGATAAGGATGAACCTGGTAATGATATTTTATCAATAATTAAAGCTCACAATCTCGCTCAGGATTTTGATGAGGCAACCTTAAAACAAGCTGAGGAAATTAGCGAAACAGTGACCGACGATATGATAAAAGGTAGACGCGATATAAGGCAGATGAGAATGGTTACAATAGACTCAGAAGACGCTAAGGACCTAGATGACGCAGTATCAGTAGAAAAGCTTCCTGATGGAAACTACAGGTTGGGTGTACATATTGCTGACGTCAGTTATTATGTTACAGAGAATTCCCCGCTTGATAAGGAAGCTTTGAAAAGAGGAACCAGTGTTTACCTTGTTGACAGGGTAATACCAATGCTGCCTAAGAAGCTTTCAAACGGTATTTGTAGTCTTAATCCCCAGATTGACAGACTTTCATTTACTGTATTGATGGATATAGATAAACTAGGGAGAATTGTTAATCATGAAATTTTTGAAAGCGTTATAAATATAAATGAAAGAATGACATATAAAAATGTTTACAAAATACTTGAAGAGAAGGATCATGAATTATGTCAAAGATATGATTACCTCTTAGAAGACTTTGAATTGATGAAGGAACTTGCTTTAATATTGAGGAAAAAACGATTTTCCAGAGGGGCTATTGATTTTGACTTCGATGAGGCAAAGATAATTCTTAATGAAAAGGGAGAACCCGTTGACATTACGAAATATGAATATACTATTGCAAATAAGATAATTGAAGAGTTTATGCTGATTTGTAATGAAACAGTAGCTGAGCACTTTTATTGGGCTAACGCGCCATTTGTTTATAGGATTCATGAAGAACCTGATATTGAGAAGATACAGTCCTTCAGCGATTTTATAAATAAGCTTGGCTATCACTTAAAAGGTTCAGGTTCGGTTCATCCTAAGGCTTATCAGGATTTATTGAGCAAGGTCAAGGGAACCAAAGAAGAAAGAATCATCAGCACTGTAATGCTAAGGTCTTTGCAAAAGGCCAGATACAGCCATGAAAGCGATGGTCACTTTGGGCTTGCGGCAAAATTCTATTGTCATTTTACATCACCAATCAGAAGGTATCCCGACCTCATCATCCACAGAATAATGAAAGAGTACCTAAAAGGTAAATTGAGTGAAAAAAGGGAGCAGGAGCTAAATGACAGCTTACCTGACACTGCAAGACGTTGTTCTGAGAGGGAAAGGGCAGCTGAGGAAGCTGAGAGAGAAACAGAGGATCTCAAGAAGGTCGAGTATATGAAAAAGCATGAAGGTAAGATCTTTGAAGGAATAATTTCGAGCGTAACTTCCTTTGGTATGTTCATAGAACTTGAAAATACTATTGAAGGTCTTGTCAGAATGAGCAGTATGGAAGATGATTATTATGTTTTTGATGAAGAGCAATACTTGTTATTCGGGGAACGAAGCAGAAAAATTTATCGTATTGGCGATACAGTCTGTATACAACTCGCAAAGGCGGATATTGCAAAAAGACAGCTTGAATTTGTGTTGGCTGATAACAAGGATGAAAATGACGAAGGCGAAAATTTCGTCAAATCAAAACATAGCCATAAAAAGGTTAGGGAGAAGGCAAAAACTGCCAATTACGACAGCAATTCCGAGGATATAACATCAAAGACGAATAGCTCAGATGTAACTGATCTAACTGAAAAAAAGGAAAAGAGACCAAGAAAGTGGGATAAAATCAGCCGCAAAGTAAGAAAAAATGTAAGTGGCGGAAAGAAAAGAAGGTAAGGTAAGGCTAAATGATTATTGTGAGCGCTTGTTTGGCTGGCATTAACTGTAAGTATAATGGGGGAAATAATGCCAGTAAAAAAGTTATTGAGCTGGTCAAAACAGGGAAAGCAATACCTGTGTGCCCCGAACAGCTAGGAGGAGGCAGCACTCCAAGGCTTAAGACTGAAATATCGGGAGGCTCGGGAAAGGATGTTTTAGATGCTAATTGTTCTGTCTTAAGAGAGGATGGGGAGGTTTTAACTGACGTTTTTTTAAAAGGCGCTCAGGAAGTTCTGAAAATTGCAAAACTGGTTAACGCTGAACAAGCAATTCTTAAATCAAAGAGTCCATCTTGCGGTGTAGGCAAAATTTATGATGGTTCCTTCACAGGACAGTTAATAAATGGCAATGGAGTCACAACTGAGCTTCTTATCAGAAATGGAATAAAAGTAATTAGTGAAATTGATGTTTGAAGGAAATATATATAAAAAGCAATTAATCTTTTACATTTGCCTATCGCAAAATAACGTTAAAGCGTTCGTTATTTTGCTCTGTCAAATGTAAGATTAATAGTGCTTTTTATATATATAAGTTACGAAAAAGATTTTACATTAAAATGCAGTTAATGCGTCTGCATTTTTCTATCAAAGATGAACTTTTCGTAACTTATGAAACAAGGTATATATTTTGCAA
>JAUZPS010000188.1 GCA_030705945.1 Bacillota bacterium | reverse complement strand
AGTAAAGAAAAGCTTGAGAATATAATCAGAAATATAGTATCGGCAGTTGACAGGACTGTAAATGAAGCGGTTCCAATTGTTGATGCAAGGCTTAAAAACGGTTCTAGAATTAATGTCGTCCTTACACCCATCGCGTTAAATGGTCCTATCATTACAATTCGTAAATTTCCGGATAATCCCTTTACTATACAACAATTAATAAAATGCCGTTCCCTTACAAATGAGGCTGCAGAGCTTTTAGAAAGAATGGTTAAGGCAAAATACAACATCTTTATTTCCGGAGGTACTGGAAGCGGAAAAACCACATTTTTGAACGCTCTCTCAAACTTTATTCCCAAAGACGAAAGGATTATTACAATCGAAGATTCCGCCGAACTTCAGATAAAAGGCGTTGAAAATATAGTAATTATGGAAACCAGAAACGCCAATACTGAAGGAAAGGGATCCATAACTATCAGGGACCTTATAAAAACATCCCTTCGAATGAGGCCCGAAAGAATTATAGTTGGCGAAGTCAGGGGAGCGGAGGCTTTAGATATGCTTCAGGCTATGAATACCGGTCATGACGGTTCGCTTTCAACAGGCCACGCAAATTCCGCCCAGGACATGTTTACAAGACTTGAAACCATGGTGTTAACCGGAGCTGAGATCCCAATTGAAGCTATCAGAAAGCAAATATCATCAGCCTTGGATATTGTGGTTCATCTTTCAAGGCTCAGGGATAAAACAAGAAGAACGATGGAAATTTCAGAAGTAGCCGGATATAAGGACGGCGAAGTAATATTAAATCCGCTGTATCTGTTTGAAGAGGAAGGGGAAACAGAGGATGGCTATATAATCGGAAGTCTCAAAAGGACTAAAAATAAAATGGAGAACAACCAGAAGTTTAAACTAGCTGGTTTGAACCCTGATGTTTAGAAAAAGAACCTGACGCTTATTAATATAGCGAATTTCCAGTCTAAACCATAATGTTAAAAGCTCTTCCTTGGAAATCTGCCGCAGAAAAATCTTACAATAGACAAATTTATTAAGGACGCTGGAAAGTGGAGGTAATATGGATACTGAGAATTATATCGAGATAAGAGATGAGAAGGATTCCGTATTTAACTGCGGTCCAATTGATTATAGCATCTATAATATGACTAAAAGGGAAAAAGTTTTATATATTCTCGCCGCGGGAGCATTCCTTTTTGCTTTGGGTTTTATATTTTATCAGAATATCATTGTTTCTTTAATAATAACCCCTATATCTCTACTTTATCCAAAAATAAGGACAAAAGAAATAATAAACAAGCGATTAGATGAATTAAATCTTCAATTCAAGGATTTGCTTTATTCAATCTCCTCATCCCTAGCTTCCGGAAAAGCATTAGAAACATCATTTCGGGAGTCTTTGAAGGAGCTTTCAATTATTTATCCGAATGAAGAAACTTTCATTATCAAAGAGGTTTTATATATAACAAAAAGACTTGATATGAATGACCAAATCGAAAATATTCTGATGGACTTTGCAGAGCGTTCTGATTTAGAAGACATAAGAAGTTTTGCAAATGTGCTTCAAACCTGTAATAAGCGGGGCGGCAATGTTATCGAAATCATAAGAAACACTTCCAACGTTATAAATGATAAAATCGAAGTAAAACAGGAAATAACTACGATTCTTGCGCAGAAAAAATTTGAGCAGAAAGTTCTGAATTTTATGCCTGTAGGATTGATTTTATTTCTATCAGTTACCCAGAAGGATTATATGAAACCTGTCTTTTCAACCTTGATTGGCAGAGTTGTAATGACCTTTGCCATTATTCTGATTATTGTCGGATATAATATTTCCAAGAAAATTATGGATATTAAAATATAAGTTAAAGTTTCTAAGTGAGGCATGAATATGATAATTATTTTTGCAATAGCGCTTCTTTTATTAATTGTTTTATATTTTCTATCGAAAAATAAATATTTTGAATATATCGAACCGTTGAATGAAAATGAATTTAGGTTAAAAAAACTATTACCTATAGGCTTTTACCTTCTAGATAGGATTAACTATAAATATTCAAGCAAATATGATAGAAATTTGTTGAATAAAACAGCAGAGTTAAATGGCGGAGTTTATGCTCATTACTACCTGAGGGTTCATTGGGCGAATAAAATAACCTTTGAGCTTCTATTGCTGGCGCTTTTACTATTTATTAACGCCGCAATGGGTAAAACAGATATGGAATTTCTCGGGTTTTCTCTTTCGGTGCTTGTTATTACAGCCTTTGCTACAGATAAAGAACTGGACAATAAGGTAAATAAAAGACGAATTTCTATGCAGCTTGATTTTCCTGATTTTTTAAATACCCTTACTCTCCTTATAAACGCGGGTATGACTGTATCCGGAGCTTGGACTAGAATCGCTGCGGATACCAAAAAAAATACGCCGCTTTTCGTTGAATTAAGAAATGTTATGGCAGAAATAACAAACGGAAAATCAGAAATTGCAGCGTATGAAGAATTTGCAAAGAGATGCAGGCTTCCTGAGGTGACAAAGTTTGTATCGGTAATCACCCAAAATCTTAAAAAGGGAAACTCCGAATTAGTAGATATTTTAAAATTCCAGTCTAAAGAATGTTGGGAGATGAGAAAACACGCGGCAAAAAGAATTGGCGAAGAAGCATCTTCTAAGGCTCTTTTTCCTATGATGCTTATGTTTTTGGCAGTAGTGCTGGTTGTCGTTACTCCCGCGATTATCGGACTTATAGGAAGTGTATAGTTTTTATGAAGGAGGTGAAGTGAGAAATGATTTCCCTTATAAAAAGCTTTTTAAAAGAGGAAGACGGATTAGGAACAGTCGAGATCGTCATTATTATTGCAGTATTAGTCGGGTTGGCTATGATATTTCGAAAGGCAATTTTTAACTTCTTAAATCAAATATTAAAAAAACTGTTTGATGGAAGTGAAGATGCAGTAAGCAAACCATCAGCTTCAGAAATGCCTACGATGAGCATTTCAAAGTCAACATCTTAAATGTTTGACATGATACTGCGCAATCGCAGAATTTGTTTCTTTATTTGGAAATTATGGCGTCTCATAGGATTTATCGGCATTAATGCTGATAGACACACAGCCGCCATAATTTCCCGTTCTTCATTATAAGTCATATATTATAAGTTTTACTTGTTGCGCCGAACAGCCGAAAAGGGATTTTCCTTTTTATGTATTATTTCTCAAAAAGATAGGTGATACTGTTGCAATTTAAACTAAAAGACAATAAAAGAGGAAGTATTACTGTTGAAGCGTCTATTATTGTTCCTACTGTAATTATTAGCTTAATTGTTCTTATATATATATGCGTTTTTCTTTACCAGCAGTCATACATAAAATCAATAGCAAACACAGCTGCTCAAAGAGGAGCTGATGTATGGAACAACTCGAAAAGAGACATGTATATTGAATATATGGATAAAAAGGAAATAGCTGATACTTCCCTGTACTGGCGGTTCAGTGAATTTATATCGGGCGGTGAAAAGCAGAAAAAAGTGGATAAGGTTAACGCTTTCGTCAAAAACAGCGTTTCAAAATATACTATTCTGAGTAAAAATAATCTCTCACAATTAAAAAGCGGCAGTTTATCTGTAAGGTGCGATATAGATGATTATATAATTTACAAAAAGCTTAAGGTAAGCATTGAGGAAGATTATGATTTTCCACTTAAGGGGCTGCTTAAAAGTTTCGGCTTTGAATCAGCGTTAAAAATATCAGCAAATTCTGAAGCTGTTATAAGCGATCCGGTTGAGTTTGTAAGAAACACGGATTTTACTGTTGATACGGTAAGAGAAATTGACCAGAAGACTGGAGGAAAGCTTGAAGGAGTCTTAGATAAGGTAAACGGAGCCTTCGATAAGCTTTCAGACAAGTTGAAAAGCTTTTTATATTGACACAAGTTGCTATAGTTTAGCGGCTTTTAGGTAGTATCAAAAAAATAACTGGTCGTTTCAAAAACTTGATATAATGGGTTTTCGTCTCATAAACTTGAACAAGGAATTTTTTGAAACGCCCTTATTATGGGTATACAATTTTTAGGAATGTTGAAAAAATAACTTTCGATAAAATCTTCGCTTACGTGTTCACTTAACTTGTGAACACCCGCTCAGAATCGGAAGTAACTTTTCAATCATTCCTTAGTACAGGGTGGATTATATGAATTTTTTCAAAAAAACACAAGGCGCAATTTCAATATTTCTGTGTATTGTTATGCTGGCTCTTATAGCGTTGACAGGAGCTCTCGTTGATGGAGCCAGAATGAGAGTCGCGGAATCTGAATCGAGGAGCGCTGTTGATGCCTCGGCTACTTCTCAGTTAACCGAATACAATAATACCCTAAAAGAGCTTTACGGTATGTTTGCAATGGCGGACAATGATCCTGCCACAATTAGGGAAGCCCTTCAAAAAGGCCTGGGAGAAAATCTGTTCGAAGGATTGGGAAACGCTGATAAAGAAGGCTTTGACAAGTATTATTCTCAGTTCATGGACTTTTTTAATAAAAACAAAGCTAAGCCATTGAATCTGTTTGATTATAAAATTGAAGATATTAAGGTAAATCCTCTGTACAACTTATCAGAGCCTGAGATAGCTAAACAACAGATTCTTGAATTTATGAAGTACAGAGCGCCGAAGGAAATTGCGGATAATTTTCTAGATAAGCTGTACGCGTTTAAAGATATTGGCGAGCAATCTAAGATTCTTGAAAAGAAATTGGATATCGATGAAAAATTAGATAGCGCGGGACAAAATACCGAGGTTTTATCAGATAAAGCTTTTGATATTAATTCGCTGACTAAAAATAATAATATAATTGATAGACTCAATGACATTTCAGCAAAAATAGCAGAGAGAGTCAGACAGCAAAATCTCTTGGAAGATAAGAAAAAACAATTGTCAAAAATGACGCCTCCGCAAAAACCTGCTTCAGATGATGAGGAAGCTCAAAAAGATTATAAAGAAAGACTGGATTCTTTTAATAAATCCATAGAAAACTTAAAAAAAGATATTAATAATATTGAAAATAAACTGATTCCTGATCTTAAAAACAGCGCGATAAAGATGAAGGAAGATTTGGTTAACTATATAAATAAGGATCTGGCCGATAATGAAGCCTTTGAAAGCGCAAAAAAAGCCATTAGCGATATAAAAGGCAAATCGGTAGAAGTTGTTGATATGGCAAATAAATTGTCTTCTGATATAGCTTCAGACTCAAGTTCTTTCGCAGAGTCTATGAGAACAGATCTTAAAAGCAAAAAACAAGGAATAGACACAAAAGTTCTTGATGACAGAATTGCTGAGATTGACAGCAATCGCAATAAGTACATAGAGATTAGCGAAATTATTAATAAAATTGATACAAACGCCATTGGACAAGATCTTTCCGGCGTTATTACTTCCAGCTTGGATGGGCGAATAAAGAGCAGCCTTTCAATAAATGCTATCCAGTCTTTAATAAATAATATTCCACGTGTAAATTATTATGTTAAAAAGAGGCAGGAAGCAGCTAAGGAGGCTGATGATCCACGAGCCTCAATCGGCGATATGAAGAAAGATATTGAGGAAGCTGGTAATAAACAGCTTGAGGAAATTAAAAAAAGTGATGAATCAAATAAAGATAAATATCCTAAAGACGGCTTACCATCTCAAGGAGGGGTGGAAGACAGCGCGAATAAGATCAAAGATTTGCTAGAAAGCGATTTGAAATTCTTATCTGACTTAAAAAAGGTCTCTGTAAGCAATACTTCTGGTTTTAACCCCGATTACGAAGGCGCAAGTAATGATGAAAATTTAGATTTCAAGAGCGGTACAGGCTCATCCAAAAAAGCATTATCAATCATCAATGGCCTTTCAGATATTATATCATCAGGGCTTAAGAATATGAGAGATGAGCTTTACATAGATGAATACGCAATGGGAATGTTTAAAAATGCGGTAACTAAGAACCTTGACTCTAAGGGTGACATTCAGTATGATTTGACAGGTTATAAAATGTCAACAAGGGACAATACCTTCTTTGATACTGCAGAATTGGAATACATTCTTCATGGAAGCGGCTCTCAGTCAACCAACATTATGTGGATAAAAGGGCAGATACTACTGGTTAGGTGGGCCTTAAACAGCATATCAATTTATTGCGATCCCAAAAAGGTTTCAATAGCGCTTGAAATGGCAACAGCGATAGCTGGTTGGACCGTCTTCGGAGTACCATTGGTCCAAACGCTGATTCTTCTTGCATGGTCTTTCGCAGAGTCGATGATAGATGTGTATATGATTATGCAAGGAGAAGATATGCCAATATTTAAAATGAATTCTGACTGGACATTGAGCATAGAAGGCGGAGCTAAAGGAACGGCAAAGGCGTTAGCTAAAAAAATGACCGAGTCTTTTAAAAGCAAGGCGATAGAAGAAACTAAAAAGCTTATTAAGAGTAAAGCTAATGAAGTGATTGATTATACCTCGGATCAGGTAGCAGAAGGTATTGATAAAGGTATAACGGGTGAGATAACTAAAGTTACCGGCGGAATATCAGACACATTGATTAAGTCAATTGATCAAAAGGTTGAGGAGGTATTGGACTCGGCTTTTAAACCCTTTGAGAACGCGATTTTTACAGAGATAGGCAAAACAGAAGCTAAATTTGACGACCTGAAAGATTCTCTGGACGCGGCGAAACAGGACGTTTCAGAGGATTATGAGCAGGGCGTAGATGATGTTATGGTATATGTTAATGAAGCAATCTACAACTCAGTAAAAGAATACTTCCCGGAAGCCGAAACTGAACTAAAAAAAGCAGGATACAGCGCTATGATTGAAGATCTGAGGGAACAAGAAAGAAAGTACTTTGAGGATTTAAAAAATATCGGAACTGATTTTCTTGGTAAAAAGGAAAAAGAGCTAAAAGATAAGCTTGATCAGGCTGAAGAGCAGACTATAGGAAAAATTAAAACAGCTATAAAAGACGCTAAGGAAAATCTAAAAAAGAAGGTTATAAGTAAAATAGACAACACCCTTGGAGTAAAGCTTGACGCTGCCGGTAAAAACCTATCTGAAAAGCTTAATAATATAGTTTCAAAAAAGATTCAAAGTATTAAAAACACAGGCAAAGATAAAATAAAAAGCAAACTTGGCGACTTTATTGATAAAATCGGCGGTAAATCCAAAGGATCGACTCTAAAAGGTAAAACTTCTGATGAAATGAATTTTACAGTAAAAACAAACATAAAGGGCAACCTTCTTAAAATGGGCTATTCAGGTTATCTAAGACTCTTTCTTCTCTTTACAAGTCCCGATAAAAAGCTTAAGAGGATACAAGATCTGATTCAGCTAAACATGTCAAAAGAAACGGGCAAGGATTTTAAGCTTTCTGATTATAATACATACCTGAGAGTAGAAGCTGTAGTGTCTGTGAAATATTTCTTTATGACATCGGCATTTATGCCAAGAAAATTCAAAGGCAGATACAAAATCTCTCATATTGTTTATAAAGGTTATTAAGGGCGTTTCAAAAAAATGCTTGTTCAAATTTATATGACGAAAAACCATTATATCAAGTTTTTGAAACGACCAGTTAAGCTATTAAAACATTATCTTCTCCAAGAGGTATATTATGAGGCGTTTAATGAGTAAAAGAGGTTCGCTTACAATTGAAGCTGCATTGATTTTACCATTGATAATATTTGTAATTCTTACAATAGGTTATTTTATGAGGATTGCATATATTCACTCAATTATTCAGCATGCAATTGACGATTCAGCAAAAGAGATTTCCTCATATAGCTATTTATATTCGGTAAGCAAGCTTCAGGATATTAATGATAAAGGAGAAGATGCTTTGGAAAGTACTGAATCAACAGCGGTCTCGCGCATTGATACGGTTGTTGACACAGTTAATTCGATGAGTGAAAAGATAGATCATATAGGCAACAAAATTGATGAACAGGATAAAACCGATTATGAGGACATTAAAGGTATATGCAAAGACGGCAAAGCTGATATTGACAAACTTAAAAGCATTTATGATGAAATCAAGGGCCATCCGAATGGTTGGAAAGGCGGAATAAAAAAGGAAGTTGTAAGTTTATCAGCGCTCGCTGCCCATGGGCTTTTTGAAAGTGGAAAGAAGGAACTTGCT
>JAUZPS010000187.1 GCA_030705945.1 Bacillota bacterium | reverse complement strand
ACTGATACTATTTCTACTAAGTTTAATCATTAAATGCTATCTAGGAGAGAATCGGTATGCTATATAATAAATTAGAAAAGAAAAGAAATTGGAAAAAAATTATAGGCATTATACTTTTGGCTACACTAATACTATCCACAATTTATGCAATTATTAAGATTACCAATTCACCCTCCAAAGCAATAGAGGTCAATATTCATACTAAATTAAAAAGCGACTATGTACTTATGTTATTACAGTGTTTGGTAGGTCTCTTTGTCATGATGATTCCATCAATTATTCAACGTAAGTTTTCAATAGTTATTCCTAATACTATGGAAATATTATATTTCATATTTTTGTATTGCGCAATTTATCTGGGAGAAGTACGAAATTTCTATTATCTAGTCCCTCATTGGGATACTGTATTGCACGTATTTAGCAGCGCCATGTTGGGTACGCTTGGGTTTATTTTAGTTAACATTCTTAATAACGCAGAACAATTGAAATTCAGTTTGAGTCCATTATTCGTGGCATTATTCGCGTTTTGTTTTTCATTAGCGGTCGGAGCATTATGGGAAATATATGAATACAGTTTTGACGGGCTATTGTCCCTCAATATGCAAAAATTTGCCTTAGAAGATGGTACCCTTTTATTAGGGCGCCAAGCGCTGGCAGATACAATGAAGGATATTATGGTGGACGCATTAAGCGCGTTAATTACTTCTATCATCGGCTATAAGACAATTAAAAAGCATGCTCTGTTATCGTCGTATTCAGACCTTGATAATTCATAAAAGGAATCTAAATTTTTAATAAATCAATTCAGACAATTTAATTTATTCTCCCGTATATATTAATGTAAACTAAAAATCAGTTAATCTTTTACATCTATCTGTCTCAAAATAACGTAAACGCGTTCGTTATTTTGCTCTGCTGAATATAAGATTAATAATGATTTTAAAATAATAACGTATCGAGGTGTTCAAAATGAGAAGATTATCTCTTTCACGTACTGATAGAAAAATTGCGGGAGTTTGCGGAGGCATAGGAGAATACTTCAGTTTAGATTCTAACTTAATCAGACTTGCGTTTGTAATATTGGCTCTCTTAGGGTTTAGCTCTGTTGTAGTATATATTGTTTGCTGGATCGCGTTACCAAATGATTAGAACCTATATAAAAAGCAATTAATCTTTTACATTTGCCTATCGCAAAATAACGTTAAAGCGTTCGTTATTTTGCTCCGTCAAATGTAAGATTAATAGTGCTTTTTATATATATTAAAGATTAATCATTTTTAATATATAATAAAAAATATCGCGTATTTCTATAAATCTAATGAAAATACGCGATATTTTTGTGAAATTATATATTTTTTTCGTAACTTATCTATATTGATTTTAATCTATATAAAAAGCAATTAATCTTTTACATTTGCCTATCACAAAATAACGTTAAAGCGTTCGTTATTTTGCTCCGTCAAATGTAAGATTAATAGTGCTTTTTATATATCAACTTACTTTAAGCTCTAACCTGAGCTTATCCGCAACCATGGCAATAAATTCCGAATTGGTCGGCTTGCCTTTTCCTAAGTTAACAGTGTATCCAAAAAGAGAATCTATAGTATCAACCTGTCCTCTGCTCCATGCTACCTCTATAGCATGGCGTATTGCCCTTTCAACTCTGCTAGGAGTGGTGTTATATTCCCTCGCAATTGCTGGATACAACTGCTTTGTTATGGAGTTAATAACATCAAGGTCTTTTACTACCATTATTATTGCGTCTCTTAAATATTGGTAGCCTTTAATATGCGCTGGCACCCCAATTTCATGCATAATACTTGTAACTTCAGCCTCAAGGGTTCTTGATGAAGGAGAAAAAACAGTCGGTCTTTCAATTGAATGATCTGAAATTAAAATTGATGACTGATTAACATCCTTAAGCTGTCTTATTCTTGAAACCAGTATATCCATATCAAATGGTTTGACTACATAATACTCGGCTCCAAGCGAGAGAGCTCGCTGAGTAATCTTGTCCTGGCCAACAGCAGATAAAATGATAAACATCGGCTTTTTGCCCATTTGTATAGAATTAATCTTTTCAAGAACTCCCAATCCATCTAGATGCGGCATAATTATATCTAATATAGCTATATCCGGCATATTGTTCACAATCATCTCGAAGGCTTCAAGACCATCCCTTGCTACCCCCATAACCTCAATATCACTTTGATTGTTTAAATATTCAGCTAATATATCACCAAATTCACGATTATCATCAGCAATTACAACCTGTATTTTTTTAGCTAACAAATTAACTCCCCCTAGCTTTTGTAAGAATTATGAATTACATAGATATTATATTTGTGTTTCGACAAAATTTCAAGTATAAATTGCTAAATTTTAGCAAGGTATGTTTATTTATTCCATAAGTGTATCTTATTCTATACAAAAAAACATTATCGTAAATGGCAAACCTTTAGTAAAACCAGTATATTCTCAATAATTATGTATAAACTGCATTATTTTATTAATAATATTCTCTCTGAAAAATCTGCAATTTACTTAGGGTAATCATTTCCCAACTATTCAGGGCATCATAGACATAAAATCGAATTTTCCGCTATCCTATAATGCCCTGATATTTATTCCACACTTTTTTGGGTGTAAGCTATGCAGCAAGTCGTTAATGAACCCAAATATTTTTTCCAGCGAATTGCCTGTACTAATTATTATACTTCATCCTACTACCCAGCCTTTTCAAGGACTTGCTGTTTTCCGCCTACCATATTTTGCATCATTTTCTCAATAAAAATTCCATACCCTCGGGTCGGGTCATTTACTAGAACATGAGTTACAGCTCCGACTATTCTCCCGTCCTGAATTATGGGGCTTCCGGACATCCCCTGAACTATGCCTCCAGATAGGGCCAAGAGCTTCTTATCTGTAACTTTAATAACCATTCCCTTTGCGCTGTCTAACTTTTGTCTTGAAACCTTTTGTATTTCTACAGAATATTCTTCAACACTATTTCCATCAATATTGGATAGAATCTTGGCCGGACCTTCCTTAACCTGGGTCTTTAAAGCAACGGGATATGTTTTGCCTGATAATCTTGAGGCCCCATTATTTTCCAACACTCCATAAATTCCAAACTCTGAGTTCTTACTGATAACACCCAGGCTTTTTCTGTCTTCCATGAAAATTCCCTTTAATTCTCCAGGCGCCCCCTGCTTCCCCCTTTTGATTGACAGTATAGTTGATTCTAAAATCTGACCTTCTTTTACAGTCATGAGTTCCCCTGTGTCCAGGTCGGTTATTCCATGTCCAAGCGCTCCGAAACAGTTTGTATTGGGGTCATAAAATGTAAGAGTTCCAATACCCGCCGTGCTATCTCTTACCCATAGTCCTAAGTGATACTTACTATCGTCAGAAGACATTACCGGTTTAATTTCTTTATTGACTATTTCTTGACCGTGTTTAATACTTACTGAAATACTGTGTCCATTACTGTTGTTAATCTGTTCTATAAAATCATTGATGGAAGCAAGATCATTACCATTAGCTTTGAGAATTAAATCCCCCGGCTTTATACCGCATTGTTTAGCAGGATAATTCTTATTCCCGTCTGCGTCTTCTACATCAGATATTCCAATTACAAGTAGTCCTTTTGTTCTTATTTTTACTCCTACAGTATTTCCACAGGCTACCACTTCTCTATTGGCAACCACATTAATCTCCATTGTCTTGACAGGAATTATACCAAATAAACTCATTTTCAGGTTTACGCAGCCCTGCTTCAAGGACTTCAAGGAACAAGGATTTGAAAAGGCAAGATTGATGCTCTTTCCTTTAATCTTATCGCTAATTAGGCTTATCACACCTTCTTTATCAGGCGTAACGCTAACAAAAAACGGACTTTTAAAATCATACGCAAAGTTATCCCCCTCTAAGAGAGTTATCTGCCCCGGCAATACGGTAAGCGTCTGAGAATAACCTAACAAAATTATAAGTATGCATATAATTAAAAAAACAAAAATATTTTTCTTTTTATTTTTAAAAATCATTTTTCTATCTCCTGGCATTAACGTCATATTCTACAACAGATAATAACTATAATTTTTTCAACATTTCACCTTCCAAATTAACCATAATTTTCATACGCCATAAAGCTTGAAGTAATCCTTCAATCACAATTAAGAAATAATTTAAAAATTACTTCAAGTTTTTTACGGATTCTCAAAATCTAATTGAAATAAAAGAATCTTTTCTATTTCTTCAGCATATGCTAATACATAGTTGATGGTGTATATACCATAGATGCCGAACTGTAAAGTTTTATATAAGTTCGCTTTTATGGAGCTATAAAATGCCTTAGTTTATATCCTTTAATTATTTCCAAATAAGTGTATAAGCAAAAGCTATTCTCACGTCATTTCTTTAACATTTCTAAGTTAACCTTTTATAAGTTTTATTATTCAAACAAATTAATGCACGGAAGGTAAAGTTAACGAACCAATTAATTTCTAAAAAGCTCAATCTCTAATTATCTCTGTATGAGTTAAAATTATTGATCGGATAAATATCCATATATTATAGATAAATCAAGGTATGTGTTTTGTGATTTTGAAATAATGTAAAATTTATATCACAAAACATATAGATAAAATAGATATGAAAAAACACCTGGATAACATCCAGATGTTTCTATAAAAATTTCAGAATATTTTAAGCAGTATCAAAAACTTGATATAATGGGTTTTCGTCATATAAACTTGAACAAGAAATTTTTTGAAACGCCCTTATTTACTTGGAATTTTTTATGAGTGATATGCGTTTTTAAAATTCCTGGCGTTTTTAAGCACTTCCTCAGCATGCTTTAGCGTAATATCAGAAATATTTGCCCCGCCTAGTATTCTCGCAATTTCATTTTTGATTTCTGGCTCCTCAAGCTTCCTCACGTTTGTTTTAGTGAGGTTCTCAATAGATTCCTTTTCTATTTGAAAGTGCCCGTCCGCCATGCATGCAATTTGAGCGAGATGAGTCACGCAAATAACCTGATGTCCGTCGGATATTATGGAGAGCTTCTCTCCTACCTTTTGGGCTGCTTTACCGCTTATGCCTATGTCTATTTCGTCAAAAATCAGTGTCGGAAGATCGTCAACATTAGCAAGTATAGTTTTAATGGCCAGCATTATCCTTGACATTTCACCGCCTGAAGCTATTTTGGAAAGAGGCTTTAACGGCTCTCCTACATTAGCGGAAATAAGAAACTCCACCTTGTTGAGCCCGTTAGATGCAAACTTGTATTCATTGTTTTCATCCGGCAGTGAATTGAACTCAATATCAACCTTAAACCTGGCCCTTTTCATCTCTAACTCCTCAAGTTCTTTTCCAATCTGCGCCTCTAGTATCTCTGCTGCTTTAATTCTCTCCTCGTTAAGGTCCTTTGCTATTTTATAAAGATCATTTCCTGTATTTAAAAGTTTTTCTTTCAACTCCTTGATTATCTCGTCGCTCTTAATAATCTCATCATATTCGTTCTCAGCATTTCTGCAGTATTCCAAAACATCGCTGATGGTTCCGCCATACTTCTTCTTAAGCCTGACAATCGAGTCTATTCTTTCTTCAACCTGCTCCAGCAGTTCAGGACTATATTCGGTATTGTCCCTATCCTTTCTTACTGCATCGATAACATCGTCAAGCTGATATGATATCTCTTCAAGCTTGTCCGCTAACCCTTCATACTTTTCATCCAGCTTGGCAATTGAGTTGAGATCGGATATAACAATATTGATAGTGTCATATACAGAGCTTTTAATATTATTTCCTGAAAATATATTTTCATAAACTCCAGATAAAACTTCAATAATTTTTTCAGCATTAGAAAGAATATTCCTTTGTTTACTTAATTCCTCATCCTCGCCAACTTTAAGCTTGGCTTTTTTTATTTCATCTATCTGAAACTTAAGAAAATCGATTTTCTTTTCCCTGTCATTCTTATCTCCAGCTAATGATCTTAAACTGCTTTTTATATTTTTATACTCATTAGAAAGCATTGTGTATTTCTCTTTAAGGCTGCTTATCTTGCTTGTTCCAAAAGAATCCAAAAGCTCAATATGGCTTTCGGTGCGCAGCAACGACTGATTATCATGCTGACCATGTATATCAATAAGCTTGCTTCCAAGCTCTTTCAGCATGGAAACAGTTACCATCTTCCCATTAACCCGACAGTTATTTTTCCCGGACATAGTAAACTCTCTTGAAATAATCAGGGTTCCGTCTTCTTCAGGTTCAATTCCCATTTCTTCCAGATATTTTGTTATCTTACCGCTTTCAATATGAAAAACAGCCTCCACAGCCGCTTTCTCCTTGCCTGTCCTGATTAAATCCTTTGAAAGCCTTTCACCTAAAATTGCATTTATGGAATCAATAATTATAGATTTACCTGCTCCAGTCTCTCCCGTCAAAACGTTCAAGCCTTTTCCCAACTCAATACCTACCTTTTCAATCAAAGCTATATTATGTATTTCAAGTTGTTGAAGCAAGTCTCCACCTCCAATCAATATTATAGATTAATAATGATTTTAATATAGATAAGGCGTTCATTATTTTGCCATCTTACTAAATCTATTAACCATTTCTTCAGCAATTTTTTCCGCCCTGCAAATAATCATTATGGTATCGTCGCCTGCGATAGTTCCAACTACTTCCGTCCACTTCAAGGAATCAATAGCGGAAGCGCAGGCCTGCGCCATTCCGGGCAACGACTTAACTACTACAATATTGTTTGCATAGTCGCTCGATACATAGGATTCTGCAAAAATAGTCAGCAGCTTGTTGGAGATCATATTTTCCGTAGGCATAAAAGGCGCGTATTTGTATCTGCCATCCTTCATCATTACCTTAATAAGCCTTAATTCCTTTATATCCCTTGAAACAGTTGCCTGTGTAACATCAAATCCCATTTCTTTAAGTTTTTCCGCTATTTCTTCCTGGGTCTCAATTACTTCTTTTTCTATTAATTCAAGAATCTTGGCATGTCTACTATATTTCATCCTTGAATGTTTCTCCCCTCATGTAAATTTTTGACCTCAATATGCTAAAAAAATTCTTTTGCGCTATTTTTATCATTTTTACCGAGCAAGGAGCCTTCTTAACCTCAATACTGTAGCCTCCTTTTACCTGATAACCGTTTTGTCCGTCTACCGTAACCATCGCGTTATGGTTATAACCCTCATCCACAACTACCTTAACCGCCCTGTCGCCTGTCGTGATAAAGGATCTCGAATAGAGAATATGCGGACAAATTGGAGTTACAACTATTATATCAAGATCCGGCTCCACGATAGGTCCTCCAGCAGAAAACGAATAAGCAGTCGAGCCTGTGGGGCTCGAAACGATAAGGCCATCACCTGGGTACGAATCCGCAAAAACATTATTTATATAAGTTTTAAGGTGGAGTATCCTTGATAACGCCCCCCTTGAAATAACAACATCATTTAACGCGATATCCCTTGCTATTAATTTTGATTTGCTGTAGATTACCGCTTCTAGCAGCATCCGCTCTTCAATAGTGTATTTTCCATTTATAACATTTTCTAAAGCGCAATCAATATCAGCCTTCTCAATTTCAGTCAGAAAACCTAAGGTTCCTAGGTTTACTCCCAAAATTGGAATATTTGCGGAATACGCATTCCTTGCCACTTTTAAAAAAGTCCCATCTCCACCTAAGGATAATACCGCTTCAGAATTGTTGTACACCTCTTCCTCATTAAGGCTTTCAACATCACATTCCATATGCTTGGCGGACTCTTTAGGCATAAGTACCCTGCCGCCGAGACGAATGATTTTGTCTGCTACCAGCTTGGAAAATTCGTAATTAATATCTTTATCCAAGTTAGGTATTACACCGATTGTCTTCATTTTTTCCCCTTAACCAAAACTTTAATGTATTGTAAGATTCTTCTAAAACGCCAATATTTGGAGCGTCTCAAAAAATTCCTTGTTCAAGTTTTGTATGATGAAAACTCAATATATCAAGTTTTTGAAACGACTAGTTGCTAAGTTTTTTCTGATACTGCCTTATTCACTTAAATTTATAGTGTAAATACTTCATTGCAGCATTATAATCAATTTTATTTTATAATAACACACTATTTATAAATGTGAAAATATTTTTTATATCTGT
>JAUZPS010000186.1 GCA_030705945.1 Bacillota bacterium | reverse complement strand
CAGAGTATAAAATTTAATAGCTATATTTTCGCTTTTCTTCTTGAGAAGTTCTCGTATTTCATTATAGATCTTTGATGAACGACTTAAAACAAGGTATTTGTAATTTGCCCATTCTTCTTCCAAGGCGCTTATGCGGAGATTGAGATTTGTAGAATTAACGCATTTTACAGCAGATAAGTTTTTATCCTTGACTTCAAGCATTATATCAATATCTTTATCCTTTAGACTATTGTAAAACAGTAAGAATTCCTCAATATGAATTGTATCCGAGTGAGCTCCATATAACCCGCCGGCTTTTTGCTGCGAATAATGAAGCTTTTGTATGCCATCGGCTTTCTTCCATGTTTGATTACATCTATCGATCCACTGAACTTCCGTAAGATTGAGCTGTGATGGCTTGAGTTTATTATGCAAATTATCAAAAACAACTGGAATGCCTGATACTTCAGATATATTGAGAACATCTTCAACTGTATAATTTTTATCATCATTCTCAATAACCAATCTTTTTTTTATGGACTGCGGAAGATTTGAATAATTTAAAATAAAGGCTTCTGCAGACTTTTTCTTATCCCCGTAAACCCCACCGATATGAAGTATAATTTTATTCTTTGAATCTACACCCAATGCATCCAGAAATCTGCTATGATAAATCAAATCATTATAGGCGTTATCAACAACCTTTAGGTTAGGCGAGTTTAAAACTGTATATTGGCCCGGATGCATTGAAACTCTCATACCTGAATTAATTATTTTCTCACCTATTTCAGCGATTTCACTTCTGAATTCATCCCACCATGTGAGATTATTTACAGGATGAGAACCAAAGGGTATTATGTCAGAGCTAATTCTGAATAGTTTAACCCCTTTGTTTATGTTATATTTAACGATTATTTCAAGGGCCTTAAGATTATAACTGATTATTTTTCTTATGTTATCTTCATTAGCATTATTAAGCTTGCAACTCGATAGACCTGCATTCTCAATCCCTATTGTTAGACAAGCGTATCCTATAGCCAAGGCTCTCCCTCCACACATAAATCCTTATAAGTAACTATAATAATTTTTACCAAAGAACATATAAACTAAAACCAATTCTCATATGATTATTTTTTTAATAATGTAAATATTTAAAATACTTTTATATTATGTTAAAATTTTTAAAAAAGAAGATTACTATAGATAACAAAAGAGTTAGGTATCATCTATAAATTAACGAAAGGATATGATAATTTGAAAGTTTATTTATTTTTAACAGATGGTTTTGAAGAAATTGAAGCAATTTGCGTGGTTGATATCTTAAGAAGAGCTGGTATTGACGCAGTTACAGTATCAATAACCGGAAAAAAAGCTGTTACAGGCTCTCATAACATTAAAATTGAAGCCGATCATTTGATGGAGGAATGCGATTTTAAAGATGGCGCAATGCTGGTAATACCAGGCGGACCTGGCGCCGGAAACTTCAGTGAGCATAGCAGGTTCATTGATCTTTTAAATAAGTATAGCAGCGAGGATAAATGGATAGCTTCAATATGCGCGGCTCCGACAATCCTTGGAAAAATAGGATTGCTGAAAGACAAGAAAGCAGTATGTTACCCTGGTATGGAATGCGATTTGAAAGGCGCAAAAGTAGATATGTCATCTAGAGTTGTTGTAGATGGTAAATTTATAACATCAAGAGGTCCTGGAACAACTTTTGATTTTGCGCTTCAAATTGTTGAACGTTTAGCAGGGAATAGCGCAGTAAAATCACTTAAGGAAAAAATGCTTATCTTATAATATTGTAAGATAAATATATATATAAAAATAAATTATATTTTTTATGTATTATTTTCCTCATAATGCTAATAATAATACAGGAAGCAAATTATAGATAACTGAATATAAATTAGTTTTATTTGTTGCGCTGAACAGCCGGAAAAGGGCTTTTCAAAGCGAACAGATATAAAACTTTACAGTTCGGTATCTATAGACCCAGAACAAAAAATAACATTGATTTATGCTAACAATTCCTCCTTACAAATAGAAATGAAATCAGGGACACGTATGTCCCTTTTTTCTTTTTCAAATATTCCTAAGTATTAAGAGAACCAAATGTAATATTATATATTTTGCAATAAACACTTTACATCCATTTTTTATATTGCAAAATATATATCATGATTCATAAGTTGCGAAAAGTTCAGCTTTGATAGTAAAATGCAGATGTATTAACTGCATTTTTAATGTAATATCTTTTTCGCAACTTATATTAGTTTAATACATTGAAAAAACAGCCGGAAAATGGCTTTTCACAGCAAACTTATATAAAACTTTACATATGGTTATCTATAGAACTGAAAAAGCTTTTTAGCTTTATATGTAAATTTTAACCATGTCTAAGAATGTTTAATATAGATTTCCATTCATCGAATTTTTTATCAAATCCTACCGTGTATGCCGGGCTGGTTGAAGGAAGCTTATGAAAAATTAACCCTTGCGCATCTAGGCTTTTCGAAACATATTTTTTAAAAAGCTTTTCAGCAGGACCTCCGTTGAAAAATACATCCTTTATCCTTTTGTAGTTACTAAATAGTTCGTGAAAATCATTAGGTTCAGGGTTTTTAATATCAGAATCCAGACTTCCTTCGCGTTCACACGCCTTTAAAACATCCCACAAGGCTATATTATGTTCAAGAATAAAACTTATTTTCTCATCATAATTTTCAGTCATTTCCTCATTAAACAGAGAAAATATAATCCTCCAGAAAGCATTTTGCTTATTGCCGTAATACTCTTGCTTTTTGAGTGACTGAACTCCTGGCATGGTGCCAAGAATAAGTATTTTGCAATCTTCATCTACAATAGGTTTAAATGAATGAATCATAATTTAACTCTCTTTTACTTTTCATCAATAATTGCGACCGCTCTAATCCATCCAGCGCTTGCTGCTTTTATTTTAACTGGAAAGCAGGAAAATATGAATCCATTTGTTGGCAACTGTTCAAGATTTGTAAGCTTTTCAATGTGACAGTACCCATGGTCGATGCTGGCGAAATGTCCTTCCCATATTATAGAAGAATCCTTTGATTGCGCAAAATCTTTTGCAATAATAGGAAGCGGTCTGTCCCAACTCCACGCGTCTGTCCCAACAACCCTGACTCCTCTTTCGCATAACCACAGAGTTGCTTCTTTGCCCATACCACAGCCTTTAATAAGATATTCCGCTTTTCCCCAATATTTATCTGCTCCAGTATTAACAAGAACAATATCGCCTTCTTGCAATTTATAATTAATTTTTTCAAAGGCCTCCTGCATATCTTTTGCAGTAACTAGGTACCCATCAGGAAAATGCCTGAAATCCAATTTAATCCCATTTCCCATGCACCATTCAAGTGGAATTTCATCAATTGTCAAAGCCCTCATTCCCTTGCTCATCTTTGGATGATAATGCCACGGAGCATCTAAATGAGTACCTGCATGGGTTGCCAGATTAACAAGTTCAATTGCCCAACCTTTTCCATCCGGCAAATCCTTTTCCACATCAATTCCCGGAAAAAACTCAGCCATCTGCGCAGCTCCGATAGTATGATCAATATATTGAATACTAGGTATCATACCTGGAGGATCTGAAGGCAATCCATTTTCTATTGCTATGCTTAAATCAATAAACCTTCTTCCCATATTTTCCCACTCCACTTTCTTTTATTATTAGCTTCTTTTATATCCGAAGCTTTGGTAAACTCTTACTCAAGACATGTTTAATAATACTAAAGAATGTCTTGAAGACCTAATTATTTATGTATATTATAGCATTTGAGTAATATAAAAATTTAATATATTAAACCAATGCATAAAAAGCCTAATTAATCTAAGCAAAATGGCATCTTTATAAACATCCATAGGTGGGTTATTTGGAAAAAGGCAAATCATTCGAATAACCCAAACGCTTACTACAAGAAAAAGGATAATTAACCAGAATGTATTACTCCCATACATCTGTTTAATTATCCTTTTTTCCTTAAACATGATAATCATTACAATAATTATTGGTAAAGCAAATAATGGATGGTAATAAAACGCTGACTTAACATCTAATCTAGACAACGCAAGAAAAGCCCTTGTCATGCCGCACCCGGGGCAAGGCAATCCGGTAGTTCTCTTGAATAAACACGCATCTCCATCAAGTAATAAAATTATCAATGTTGATATAAATATAATAATCAAAGGCAGTAATTTTTTAAAAAGGTACTGCTGTTTTCGCATTAGAAGCTATTCCCATTTGTCCAGACTTTATTCAAGCTTGACTGTATAATCATTGCGCTTACAGAACCCAACCCGAATATCGCTAAAATAATGCAGATTACAGAGTTGTCTTCAGGTGTTATTCCCGCTTTTCTCTGGCATTCAGCTATCATCTTCGAATACTTGTAGTACCAATAAATGTAATAAATACCGCAAGTAAACATGCATAACAACAATTCCGCAGCTGGTGATGTAGTATTAGTTCCTGAATAACTTTGCGCTTCGTCGGATACTTTATAAATCCAGTACAAAAGATAAATACCGCATGTTATAAACGACAGAATTAATACCATAACAGGTGACCTCATCTCACCTTTTTGCATTGAGCAATCATCCCTTTCAAATTAAATTAAATTTTACTGTTAACTAAATCATTTTACTAGAAAATACCCTCCAATACAATATTATTAAGCATTTTTTTTAAATATTCGAGATAAAAATCTGAAATGAATAAACTTTATCTGTAAATTCGAATTTTATTAAGGAAATTTAGCATTTATGTCGAAATAAAATAAGTGATAATTTTCAAAAAGAATATCTTAAATCATTTTGTATATAACACGTGATGTATCAAACCAGTGATTTCCCACTTTCAAAACAGCCTAAATGTTTATTATTTATTATACAAATATGAGAAAATAGAGGCGATATCTAGTGAATCTAGTAAATAGAGTTATCAACAATAAATATAGAATAACTGAAAAAATTGCTGATGGCGGTATGAGTACAGTATGGCTTGCGAAAGACTTATCGGGAAGTAATACTTTTGTTGTAAAAGTATTAAAAAAGGATGTTACATCAAACAGGATTGAGGATATAATCAGGTTCAGAAACGAAGCCACTACCGTATCTAAATTGAATGAACCTGCCATTGCCAAAATATATGAAGTTGGTGAAGAAGAAAGTATTCATTATATAGTTATGGAATATCTGAACGGATATTCACTTCAGGAAATTATCAATAGCGGTAGAAAATTTACTATTGATGAATCTGTTGAAATTATATATAGAATCTGTAACGCGCTAAAGTATATTCACAGCTCAGGTGTTTTGCATAGAGATATAAAGCCGGGCAATCTGATTATAAATGAAGAAAATTCCCGCCTTGAAGTAAAACTTATCGATTTTGGAATTTCTCAGGTAAGGGAATTTGATATTAATGACACCCGCGAAATTGTTGGAACGCTTTATTATATGTCTCCTGAGCAAAGCGGTATAATAAACAGAATAGTGGATGAAAGGTCAGATCTGTACTCGCTTGGAGTAGTATTTTACCAGTTGCTGGCTTATAAATTGCCGTTTGGCGGCGAGAACTTAAATACAATAATACATCAGCATATTGCAAGAATCCCCGATAAACTGACAAAATTAAACTCAAATATCCCGGAAATTTTAGAAAAAATAGTTTCAAGGCTTTTAGAGAAAGAACCCGAAAATAGGTATCAAAGCGCAGATGGATTGTTAGTTGATCTAGAGA
The DNA here is from genome assembly GCA_030705945.1 of Bacillota bacterium. Classification (GTDB taxonomy): domain Bacteria; phylum Bacillota; class Clostridia; order Acetivibrionales; family DSM-2933; genus Pseudobacteroides. The sequence continues at coordinate 2,445 of JAUZPS010000186.1, read as the reverse complement.
AATTCAGAAGCGGCGAGCTTGATTTTACACCCGGTCAACAGGATAAAATTATAAAACTAAATTACAGAACAAATCTTGTTGGGCGGGATGAAGAGTTTAAAAGACTAAAAGAAATGTTCGAGGACTCTTTACAAGGTAGAGGAAATATATGCTTTATAAGCGGTGAAGCTGGAAAAGGAAAAACCAGACTTACTGAAGAACTTAGAAACTATGTTTATAAAAAAGGCGGTATATTTGTTGACGGAAAATGCTTTTCCGGAGAAAATAAAGGACCCTATGGCATATTTAGCGATGTTATCAACTCTTATTTAAAAGCTTTTATTAAGTATGATGAAAAGAAAAAAACAAATATAAAGAAAAAAATTAAGGACAGCATAGGTGAACTTGGGAGAATCATACTTAAACTAAACCCCAGGGCAGAGGAAATTTTGGATAATTGTCCCGAGTTGGCTGCATTGGAACCTGAAGGCGAGAATAAGAGGTTCCAGATGGTTGTAAGCCAATTTTTCTGTGATCTTGGCCTTGTAAATAATAATGGCCTTGTAATCTTTCTTGATGACTTACAGTGGATTGATGAAGGCAGTATTAAAATTTTAAATGATATATCTAAGCAGATCTTTAAATATCCTGTTTTCATTATTTGTACATATAGAGATAATGAGGTTCATGATGAGCATATCTTAAGAAAATTTATACAAAGTAAAATTGACATGGGCAAACCTGTAGAGGAAATTTGCCTTAAATCATTTGATAAGGATATGATGCAAAATTTCATATCACGACTACTTTTTGATAATGGAGATAACATTGGTGAAGTCTCTGATTTTATTTTAAAAAAGAGTAATGGCAATCCTTTCTTTTCAATTGAAATTTTAAAACAGATGGTAAATGAAAATGCGCTTTTATATGAAAAAGGCAAGTGGCATATCAATAAAGTTGCTTTAAATAATATTCAAATCCCGACCAGTATTGTTGATATTCTAATCAAAAGAATATTGGAGCTTGACGATGAGCAAAGAGAGATACTGTCTTATGCATCTGTAGTAGGAAGGATGTTTGACATTGAATTTCTTTTCGAGCTAACAGAAATGAGTAAAGAAAAAGTAATAGAAATTATAGATCATTGCATTAAGGAGCAATTCTTAGAACAAGACCATTATGAGCATGGAAAAATATTATTTGTGCATGACAGGTTAGCAGAAGCATTTTACAGGAATATCGGAAATCAAAAGAAGAAAGAATTGCATTTTAAGATTGCAAGTGTTTTATCTGACAGAAATTGCGCAAATATTGAAAAGGTTGTCTTTGATTTGGCATATCACTTCATAGAGAGCGGTGATGCTGAAAAAGCGCTGCAATATGTATATCCTGCCGCGCTAAAGTCTATGGAAAACCATGCAAGTGAAGAAGCTATTAAGTATTTCCTTAAGGCTGCAAAGTACTTGGAAGAAAAAGGGGAAGAAGGCAGCGACAGATGGATAGAGTGCATTAAAAATTCTGGCAATATAAGTATATTTATTGGAAAATTAGATGAGGCCCAGGCGCTATTTCAAAAACTGCTTCCATTCTCGAAAGCTTCTGAAATAAAAGCAGAGATATACCATTCCATTGGAATGGCATATTTTGATTCCAGTCAGCACGATAAAGCGGTAGAATATATGAAAAAAGGCCTAAAAATTTTGGGAGAGCATATTCCAAATGGTAAGATTTCTGTTTCCATAGGAATTTTAAAGGAATTATTAACGCTTACTCTAAATCAAAGATTTATCGGCAAACAAAATTATATAAAAATGCAAAACCTACGCAATGAGAAAAACAAGCTAAAGGTCTCTATATTGGATAACCTTGGTTGGCTTTATATGGTAACCGATACACTTAATTATATGTATATAAAAATAAAGACAGTTAATATCTGCCAAAGCAAGATAGGCTTGTCCAGGGAATTGGTTCGTTCTCTTGCAAACATGGGCTTTATTCTTGGGATCTCAAGATCCTTTGACAGAGCAATTAAATATTTTGAGAACGCCTCTGAACTTTCAAAAGAGCTTAATAACGAAGTAAGCTTTTGCGAAGTAAATTCTCCGTGGGGATATACGCTTCAATGGAAGGGAGATTATGAAGAAAGCGCCCGTAAGCTGTTGGAAGTTGTAAATACCTACAAAAAGATAGGATCATACATAGACTTGATAACAAGTTATCACGCGTTTACAAGTACTCTTCTGATTTGGGGAGAATTAAGCCAAGCAAAAATCTATATTGACGAATTTTTAATTTTTGCCCAGAGGCTCGGTGGCGCTTACGTAATAAGTTTATCTACTTTCATGAACTCATGGTACCATTTGGTAAGGGGTAATATAGATCAATCGCTGGATGCAGCATTGGAAAGCTGCAAAATCGCCGAAGGAAAAGAGCTGCTTCTTGAATGCATTGAGAGCGCCATGATTG
>JAUZPS010000185.1 GCA_030705945.1 Bacillota bacterium | reverse complement strand
CGTCAAATGTAAGATTAATAGTGCTTTTTATATAGGTAGTTTATATTAAAAATATTATAAAAAAATCAAGCAGCCTTTTTTGTAAAAAACTTCGTCCTAATCTTATCCAGAGTATCATTTGCTTCTTCAACCCTGAACAAATAAGTTAAAAGAAAATAAATAGCGCATCCTATAGTAACAGGAATGATTAACTTAATAGTTCTGTCAAGTAAAAAGAATCCAAAGTTAAAACGCTTTATTAGCATATTGGAGCTTATTACCACTGCAAACATCAGCAAACTGGAGCAAACAATTTTAGTAACATTTAACATCAGATTTTTAAGTCCAAGAGTTCCTATTTTTTTCCTTATAAGAAACATAAGGATAATTGAGCCTGATAATGACGATACGGAGTATGCAAGGGGAATTCCATAAACACCTATAAATCGTGACAAAATAAGACTAACTGTAATATTGATCGCCATCATAATAATACCGTTAATAGCCGGTTTCAGAGTATCCTTAAGGGAATAAAACGCTCTGTCCACAACTTCCTTTACCCCAAACCCTATGATGCCAATGCAGTATAATGCCATTAACTGAGCTGCGAAATTAACATCATTCTGTTGAATTTTCCCCCATTTTATCAATAACTCTATAAGCTGAAACCTTACCGCTATAAAACCTGCTGTGCATGGTATAAGTATATACGCGATTGAGCTTAATATTTTTATCAGGGTTGTTTTAAATCCCTCCATATCTTTTTTTGCCGCAAGTTGGGTAAACTTGGGAAATACAACTGCTGTAACCGAGTATACAAAAGCAAGTATTGCGTACAATACTAGGTTCTGCACCCAATTCATCATAAAAACAGTATTCCGCTCAAATCTGCTGGCAAATACATTATTAAAGAGCATATTAATGGAGTAAGCCGATGTACCCAGCAAAACAGGCGGAACAAGCTTTGCTGCCGTTATAATGTCAGCGTCCTTAAACACAAGCGAAGGATGATACCTATATTCTGTTTTGAAGATAGGCGGAATCAGAATCAATGCCTGTGTTGTTAATCCTATAAATGTTGCAATAATCAGCCCTCTTACGCCAAAGCTTTTACTTAATAGCAAAGAATATAAAATTACAATAACACTGCTTGGAATACTAACCACTGCAGGCATATTAAACTTTCCAAAGGATTGCAAAATACCTTGGAAGATATAATTCATAGCATAAAATATCATTATGGGGAACATTACTCTTAAAGCAAATACAGTCAATCCATAATCCTGCGATCTGAACTTAGGAATCAATAAGGTTATCAAGGGCGTCGCTAAAACGCATAAAAAAGATAACGCCAATGTAAACACAATAGTTATTGTTATAACCTTATCAACAAATTTAAATGCCCTGTCCTTCTCACCGGTCGTCAGATATCCAGCAAATATTGGTATTATTACTGTCACTAAAGCTGTGCCCAAACTGGTAAAAATTATAAGCGGTACTTGCAGCGCAAAAGAATATATTTCCATTCCGATAGTCGTGCCAAATTTTGATGCGTAAAAGCTGCTGCTCAGCATGGATAAAGACCGTGATAACAGCATAATAAACGTTACAATACCGATAGATTTTGCCACACTCTTCATTAATTCTAACCTTTCATGATAAAAAAATTAAGGTATCCAATAAATATCTTCTTTAAGAACCTTAGCAGGATTACCGCCAACTAAAGTCTTTGGCTCCACATCCTTTGTAACAACGCTTCCCGCTGCTATTACAGCGCCGTCTCCAATTGTAATACCCTTTAAAATCAGAACATTACAACCTATCCACACATCATTTCCAATTTTTACAGGTTTTATTTCCTCTTTCTGGCTGTTAAACTTATGATAATCCCTGTCCATTATGCACACATCCCATGATATATTGCAGCCGTTTCCGATTTCAACTCTTTTTCCAGAATGTATTTCTGTTCTGTCTCCAATTGAAGTATTATTTCCAATTATTATTTCTGAAAAATTTTCATTTCCAAAGGCGCTTAATTTGACTCCCTTATAAAGCTGCACTTTTCTTCCAACCTTGATAGCAGCATTCTTTCTTATGACGCTTACACCAGCTCCAACGCGCAGTAAAGAGCCGCATTCAGTCAACTTTACTTTAAAGAGAAAGCCTCTTGCTAATTTGATAACTTCTTTTATTATCTCAGGAATAGTTCTTTTAAATGCTTTGCCATCTATTTTAAAATCAGCTTGTCCATTGCTCGAGCCAGCCATTTCCAACACCTCGCTTATAAAAATGCTTTTTTACGAAAATTAATTATATCACTAATGAATTTAGAATGCCAGTTAATGAATGTGTTTTTTATTACATTTCATTTACATTATCAATATTAAATCAAGGTATACGTTTCGTGATTTTAAAAGTTAATGTAAGGTAGTATCAAAAAAACTTATCAACTGGCCGTTTCAAAAACTTGATATAATGGGTTCTAGTGATATAAACTTGAACAAGGAATTTTTTGAAACGCCCTAATTTGTTTATTACGAAACATATATGTCCTTCTAATTAGAATTAATTTATGGTAAAATGAATATAAAATTAAGTGAGTTTAATCATTTTTACTTTGTTATTATTTTTAAGCTGTTCAAACTTTATTATGGGGGAATGTATATGGCAGTATATCAAAGCAACAGCAATAGCTCAAATAGCAATAATATTAACTTTGATAAGATCACAATAGAGGAATTCCGCAATTTGTACATTCAAAACCTGAAAGGATCATTTTATAAAAATGATGCCGTAAAAAAAAGCTATTTTATTGAAGGAACAGTTTGTTCAGAGATAGAACGGCAAAAACATGGCGCAAGTTTTAAGATCCAGAGTGATGAAGGTAATCTACTTAACGTTTATGTTCCAAAAAGAGCCGGATTACAATCCAGTTTAGAGTTAGGAAACAAAATTACTCTATATGGATTGTTTAATATTTACGAAAACAACATAGCAAACCAGTTAGATTTTATCGAGTTTAAAGCTTCCCGTATATTGGATTCAACTACTAGCGAAAGTAAAAAGGAAGCTATTTTATTTTCCTTGAATGAAATGGGTTTCCTCGATAAACCAAAAAAAGAACTTTCATTTGATAACAAGGATTTTTTAAAATTAATGGTTGTATCTTCAAAAGACGGTTCCGCGTCAGCTGAAATAGCGAACTGCCTTAAGAATACAGACTTCTTTGAAGTTTCAATGCACTATATTGATACGTATAAGTCTTCAGATATGGTTGAAATGTTTCAGACCCTCGACAAAAATAATTATTATGACGCTATTTTGATTACAGGTATAGATTCATCACAGAAAAGACTTTTTGAAGAAATAGATGTATTAGAAGCTATAATCGAATGCTCCACTCCCATCATAACTGCAATGGGACGATGTATTGCGGATGAAGTTGCCGATATCGTTGAAGAAGGGCCCCTATCTGCTGCTCGAATGCTTTTATATCAGTATAAAGAAAGCAAATTTGAACAGCAAGAATCTTCAAAAGTAATGAATGAACACAACAGCAATTTGTTTATTACATTGAATAAAGAAAAAGAGGATCTTGAACACAAAATTTCATTAATGTTCAACGATAAAGTTTCGCTCTCATCAAAGATAAAAAATCAGCAAAGAATAATACTTCTTCTTTCAGCTTTTAGTTTTATTTTTCTTCTTATATTAATTTTGAAGTAGGCGGTTTCATGTTTGATATATTTAAATTAATTATATTTGAAAAAGAAAATCCTTTACCACTATATGTACAGTTATTTAACAAGGTAAAAGAGCTGATTGAATCAGAAGCCCTTTTACCTGATTTTAAGTTGCCGTCTATTAGACAGATGTCTAAAGAACTTAACATAAACAGGGTTACAGTTGTCACAGCTTTCAAAGAATTAGAAAAGCAGGGCTATGCATACACCAAACCAGGAAGCGGCACATTTGTCTCTAATGCATATTTGGTATCACCTAAAAATATTCATATTCAAAACAATGTGGTTCTTGATGAAGTATATAATCAGGATGATATATCCCTTATCAACAATGGCCAAATCAGCATAAGTCAAAGCACAATCAATTTTGCCAGCGCAACGCCCACTCCCGACCTTTTTCCTGTTGATGATTTTAAAGTTGCTTTAAATCAGGTTCTTGAACGTGATAAGGGCAATGCCTTCGGGTATCAGGACAGTCAAGGTTTTTATCCCATAAGGGAATCAATAGCTGGAATTCTTAACAAATCAAATGTTTCATGTATTCCAGATGAACTTCAGATAATCTCAGGCGCCCAGCAGGGAATTGATATAATTTCAAAAGCCTTGCTAAAGCAAGGGGATTATGTAATAACCGAGAGCCCTACTTATACAGGAGCTATTGCTGTTTTTAAATCAAGAGGAGCTCAGATATCTGATATTGAACTCTGTGAAGACGGACTTAACTTAAATATTCTTGAATATACCATAAAAAAGTACAATCCCAAACTTATTTATACCATCCCCTCTTTTCAAAACCCTACAGGCTATTCCTGTACAAATGCTAAACGCGAAGAGGTTATAAAGCTCGCCGAAAAGTATAATTTATATATAATAGAGGACGACTATGTAAGCGATCTTGATTTTGAGGGAAAGAATTATATTCCAATGAAGTCCCTTGATAAATATAATAGAGTAATTTTTATAAAAAGCTATTCTAAAATTTTTATGCCAGGGTTGCGACTTGGTTTCATGATTGTTCCTTCAAGTATATTGAGCAATGTGATTAAAGCTAAGCACGCAACAGATATTTCTACTTCCGGTCTTATTCAAAGGGCTTTCGATTTGTACATTCGTGAAGGTTTCTGGGACAAGCATGCAAGATTTATGTTTAATATCTACAAGGACAGATATCTTAAGATAACTAACGCTCTCGATAATTATCTTCCTTCTTCCGCCAGCTACATAAAACCAGGTGGAGGCCTCAACATATGGATTAGTCTGCCCTTCGGTTTTTCAATCAATAAGCTCTTTAACCTTTCAGTGTCCAACGACATTGTTTTTGCTCCTGGCAAAATATTTTACTCAAGTAATTCTTCTCAAAAGCACAATAATATCCGACTCAGCTTCGCATCCGTATACGCTGACAAAATCGAATCCGGAATTGAAAAACTTTCTAATACAATAACTTCTCTGCAGAAAATAAGCGAATCTTATAGAAACTTACCTGTACTTTAAGATAATTAAGAGACAACTGGAAATCAAGTTCCCTGCTGCCTCTTAATTATTTTGCAATTATTTATAAGTTGTAATTAGTTTTTATAGGTCGCATGTTGTATTTTATAAGTTATATTTTATATTTTAAAAGTTATAGTTTTTCAAAGTCTTAGGGTCTACTGAATATCGATCCTGTTAGCTTTTTCTTTCTTTGCGCCTTTAGGTAATGTAATAGTTAAGATACCATTATTATGTTTCGCAGTGACCTTATCATGTACTACATTTTCAACATAAAAGCTCCTGGTGAAGGAACCTACCTGTCTTTCCCTCCTGACGTAATTGTCTGTTTTCTCTTCTGTTTCAACCTTATGATTCACTGAAATACTTAAAGTATCATCACTCAATTCAAGCTTGATATCTTCTTTATTTACTCCGGGAACTTCTGCCTCAACTATATATTCTTTGTCGTTTTCACGAATGTCGGCTTTTATTGCTTGCCCGTTTGTAAAACCTAAAGTTAAAAATGAGTCATTAAAAAATTGTTCAAAGACGCTATTAATATCCCAAATGTTGTTTCCTTTTACTACACTGTTTTGCTTTCTGAAGCTTGGTGTTAATCCAAACATAAAAGACACCTCCATTGATTTTGATTGATTTTGATTTATTTTTTTACTGTTTTTTGTTGTTTATAGTTTTCCAGTTTTAATTAACGGTCTTAATTGATTTTGACTTTCTTTGACCTTATATATATTTTATATCATATTATATGATTATAAATCAAAATTTGTTTTTGACTTTCTTTGACCTTTGATATTTGAAATGGCCATTTAACTCCAGTTTGCTCACCCACACAAGCATTTTCTCAATTTTTCTCTAACTTTTAATTTTTTATTCATAACTCTATATATCGAACTGTAGACTTGTTTCATTCTTTACGCTAAACGGCTGAAAAAGGGATTATCCTTGGTTGCTTAGTCGAGTAATGAAGCGTAGCGAGACCCTTAAAACCAACTTACTATAAAACCTTACAGTTCGATATATGTAGAGCTTTTACATAACAAATCCCTAATCTTATTCACTATGCTTTAGGGCGTTTCAAAAAATTCCTTGTTCAAGTTTATATGAAGAAAACCCATTATATCAAGTTTTTGAAACAACGACCAGTTGCTAAGTTTTTTTGATACTACTTTACGCGCTTTATTTTTAATAGCCTTCTAATCTCTTCCGTTTTTAAAACCCCGATTAGCGTCATTAGGATAAGGCCTATCGAAATATTACCCATTAACGCAAACGCTGTATTCCAAACAAATTTGTCAGTAAAGATATCAAAGAAGCTGTAAACGTACTTACTGACAAAAAACATAAACCCACCGACAATTCCCGGCTTTATCAGCCAATTTTTAAAATCTATCGACATTCCCGTCGTCTTTATTACTGTAACAAAATTTAAAATACATACAAAGGCAGAACTAATGATAATACCCAATACATATCCTTTTAGTCCATATATCGGTATGGCAAAATACACAAAAGTTATTCGAATGGCGCTCCCAATAATAGAATTTCTTAGAGAAATTGCCTGCTTTCCCATTCCATTCAGGACTCCTAAAAGAGTTTGCTGCAAATAAGTAAATATGCATGTAAATGCAAGAATATAAAGGATATCTCCAATCTTTTCTCTTCTATAGAGAATTCCGCCAATCTCATTTGGATAAGCAAGAAAAATTGATGTGAATATAAACCCAAGAATAAATGTCAATTGAATTGATTTTGAAATTCTATAGTTTACAGATCTAAAATGTTTGAGCGAAATAGCCTCAGATATAGCTGGAACCAAGGTTATTGCTAGTGATGATGTAACAAGGCATGGAAATGTTATAAGGGGCATAGCCATACCCGTCAACTTTCCATACTCCATCATGCTTTTAGTATAACTTAAGCCTCCTACAAGCAGTCTTCTTGGAATTAGTATAAATTCAAAAGCTCCCATAATCGAAGTGATAAATCTATTCACAGAAACAGGAAAGGCTGTTCCGATAATATCTTTAACAATTTTTCTTTTTCTTAATATACCTGATTTTGAAATATTTTTTATTCCTTTTTTCTTTCTGAATTTATAAACGAACATTAAAACCGATAGGTTCGCGATTTCTCCAAGCGCCATACCTAGTGTGGCCATAGCGCAAGCATATTCAAGTCCTGAATCAATAAATCGAGATGCAAGGATAATTACAATTGATATCTTAACTACCTGCTCAAATATCTGAGAAATAGCTGTAGGCACAACCTGCTGAATTCCATAGTAGTAACCCTTTAAGGCTGAAGCGGCCGCAATAACTGGTATACAAGGAATTAGTATTAAAAGCGAAAGGTAGGTTCTAGAGTCTTTTAGTATAACTTTTGAGATAAAATCCAAAAAAATATACATTCCAGTAGATACTGCTATACCTGCAATTACTGACATCACTAACGCGCAATAAGTTATTCTACGCAAGTTTATTAAATTGTTCTTCGCGTGTTCCTCTGCGACCATTTTGGAAACTGCAATTGAAACACCTGATGTTAAGGTCATAATAATTAAAGAATACACAGGAGAAATTAACTGAAATAGTCCAATCCCTTCAGACCCAATCAGATTGGATAGATATATGCGATAAATAAAACCAAAAATTTTTACTATAAATCCTGCCATCATTAGAATTATAGCGCCACTTATAAAGGATTTCTTTGACATCATAAGCTCCGAATTTTTTTTCATAAATTATAAATATTAAATTCTATAGATACTTATGCTGTAAAAGAAATAATAAAATTACTTCCGCTATAACTTCACTTTCGTGTTCACTAAGGGCGTTTCAAAAAAATTCCTTGTTCAAGTTTTGTATTATGAAAACTCATTATATCAAGTTTCTGAAACGACCAGTTGCTAAGTTTTTTTTGATACTGCCTAATTCGTGAACGCGCGCTTAGAAAGCGGAAGTAGTATTTTGGCTATTCATTGCTTCTTTTTTTTAAACGTTCAATTCTT
>JAUZPS010000184.1 GCA_030705945.1 Bacillota bacterium | reverse complement strand
TATGTATTCTTTCAAGCACTCCTGTATTTTAACTTCTTTAACCTGATTCTGAAGATTAAGTATATCATTAGTAGTAGCAACAGGCTCTAAATCAGCTAACGGATTATTACCTCCAAACCTATCTAGAATAATCATTTCACCAGCTTTACCCGGATATCCTATTGATAGCTTTAAAAAGAATCTATCCATCTGAGCTTCAGGCAACGGATATGTGCCAAAACATTCTACTGGGTTCTGAGTAGCAAGAACCATAAATGGTTTAGGAAGGCTATATGTCTTACCGTCTACGGTAACCTGGGACTCTTCCATTATCTCAAGTAAGCTTGACTGAGTTTTAGGAGAAGTTCTGTTAATCTCATCCGCCAGTAGAAAATTACACATGGCCGCCCCCTCCTTGTACTCAAATTCCCTGGTTGACGGATTGAACATTGAAAAACCCATTATATCGGAGGGCATAACATCAGGCGTAAACTGGATTCTATTGAATACTCCATTTACTGATTTGGCTAAAGTACCAACTATCTGAGTCTTTCCAACCCCCGGGATGTCTTCTATCAATACATGACCATCACATAAAAGAGCTGTCATTAGCTGTTCCAATACAGGCCTTTTTCCTACAATAACCTTTTCAATATTATCCAGCAAGACTTTTATAGAATCGTTCATAATATGTAATACTCCTTATATATAGACTTATGTTTTAATTGCTTATTGATTTTGGACTTTCCTTTTAGAACTTTCTATGAATTAGTGAAATGTCAACCACCTATTATAAAATAATCATGAAAACAAAAGGGTATTGGGATTATCAACAATAAATGATTCATGTAAACATATAAAATATTATACCACTACTTTCTAATCAAATGAATTATTTTTTGTATTACCCCTAAGAAATATGGAAATCAAACTATAAAGGCGTTTTAAAAATATGGCTGCATGATTAATAATAATGTGAGAAAGTTGAGATACATAGCCTGAACAAAGAATTTTTTAAAACTCCCTTATATTGTTGGCTTGTCCTGCTCCTCGTCCAAAGAGCAGAGCTACGCTTTAGAGTATGCAAGCTGATATAAAACTTTACATTTGGTTATCTATATAATTTTCTGGCGCATAATTAAGGGGATAGCCAAGACAGCCATCCCCTTTTGATTTATTCTTCAGTTGTTCCGTATTCTTCTAACATGCGTTTTTCTGTTTCAAGCGCTCCTGGAAAATCAAACTTCTGAGGAGGACTGAATTCATTAAATGGGAATTCAATCGTTTCAAAAAGTTCACAAGGATTTTCATCAGTTGATGCTATACATTCTTTGTTCGGGAAACAGAAGTCAAATGCTGGAATAAGTAACTGAACGAGCCTTGTAAGTTTAATAATCGAGAATAAGCCTAAGCTTACAACTACTCTTCTTCTTGGCAAATGATCATTTTGGCATCTTGAATTATCGTCTGTAGTATCATCCTCGTCGCCTAATGAATCAGCTATGTTTCTAGGAATCTGATCAATACAGCAAATGTCTTCAAAGCACTTATCTAAGATATCCTGTATTTTAGCATTAAGGGCGATAGGTTCTGCAACTTCAACCTTAGCTATAGGCAGGTTATCCTGCTGGAGTTCGGATCCAAAGTGTTTTTCGTGATTATGCTTTTTGCAGCAGGTTTCTTTGAAGTGTGATTTAAATATTTTCACATTGCCTTCTGAACCAAACAGAATGACCTTCTTATCAAATACCACCAAACCTTTTTTAGTAACTATATCGACTCCGCCATTTTCCGGAATAAAGAAATCAAGAGTTACTCTTATAAAGAATTTCACATCAACTGTAAAGAAACCTCTTTTAAAAGGAACTTCTTCAATATCCGCATAAACATCCACTACTTCCGCGCAACGGCATTTTACATTAATTGCTTCATCAATAATCCGTTGTATATTGTGTTTAAAAATTACTCTAGCGTCTTCTATACAATCTTTTTCCCTACATGAATCGTATATTTTTTCCACTTGAATACAGACAGCCTCACGGATCTTACAAAGTTCTTTATCACAGATAAGCCCGGGAACTACCTTGTCATGATGCTTTTCATGGCACATATTTATCCTCCTTTGCTAAGGAAATACCTTTATCAATTACATAATATGTAGTTTATAGATTTTTGCTACATTTTTTATTGATTATATATTTTTTTAATATTTTATTCTGTTATAGCATAATATTTAATATGACTAACTTTTCCAAGGTATAAAAATGTACAATTCTATATATAAGCATTATATTTTCAAACAATCTACCGGAAAACTCTGGAACTTCTACAATGACGAAAGACATGGACTTTGTTATAGCAACCTGTCAAAGAGTAAAACATGGTCTGAGCCAGTTTCAATACAAAAGAACTTTCTTCCCCCTCTTTTTATAGATATGGATTTTGAGGACAACTTTCACATTTTATTTCAGGATAAGCAAGGAAATATATTTTATACTTTTCTTGATAAAAATAATATAAGTACCCATCCGGTTCTCCAAAGCAAAATAAATTCAGCTTATAATAAATTTCTTCAATTGATTGCGGGAAAAAATACTGTCAATTTGTTTTTTATTTTAGATCACAATAACGCATCTATACTTGCTCATCAGACAATAAAAGGCAGTATGGTGAATACGCCAAAAGTAATAGATAATGTATTTAAAAATGACCATCCATATTCTATTGTAGCTGATAAATCAGGTAATATTTACGCCTTTTATCATGTATCCGACGGCAGATATCTGCAGATAGGATTTAAAAAATATTCTCCTAATCAAAAAGCCTGGGGGGAATTTACACCAGTAACAAGATTTAATGGAGACAGCCAATTTCCCAAAACAATAATTGATAATAAAGATATAATCCATATCAGTTATCAAAGGAGAAATGAGAAACAGTTTGAACTCGTATATCAACAAAAAGTGCCTGATCGTAATTTATGGACATTTGAAACGATAATTCAAAGTTCATCATACTCATTTAATAATTCATCATTATTATATGCCAATGGCAATTTAATAGTTTTTTGGGTAAGAGATGATAATATATTCTTCAGTATGTCAAACGACTTCGGAGCATCCTGGAGCAAATCGGCAAAACACAACTTTTTTGCGGGCAAACAATTAGTATGCTTCAAATACAAGTCAAACAACCCTTATGAGAATGAAAAGATTTATGCAAATGAAATTCCGGGAAGCTATGTTAATGGCTATAGGTTTGCTTTTTATGAGGATAATTCTGATAATCAAAATATATCGACAGATGAAATTAAAACTATGATAGTTGAAGGATTAAATATGCTAAGAGGCAGTGTAGAAGATCTAAAAGATTCGGACAGCAGCATTAATGAAAGTTTGACCAACCTGCAGGCTTCATACAGGAACCTTCAGAAAGAACTGACTAAAGTTACAGTAAAAATATCATATTTTGAAAATGAATTTAATCAGATAAGAAACAAAATAAGCGCTATTGAAAATAAAAAGTGTCCGAAAGATCACTCAAAAGATCTTTATATCAATCACTCTGTAAGCGATAGATCTGCCCAGTCTGATAAAAACTTACAAGAAACTGAAAATTCAGAAGACAACATCCATATAGAAAATAGTAATTCAGAACAGAGAAGTATCCCTGAAGAAGATACAGAATGAAACTTAGGCGGTATCAAAAAGAAAACTTGCCTATAACAAAATAACGTTAAAGCGTTCATTATTTTGCTCCGTCAAATGTAAGATTAATAACGCTTTTAATTTAAAGCAAAACAAATTAACTTATATGAAAAAAGTCCCTTTCACTTAGAAAGGAACTTTTAATCATATTTAACCCAAAATGCCGTCAACCTGAATTTTGACACCTAGCCCAAGCTAGGTGGGTGTTCTGCTAAAAGTTTTTAACTTCCTCCGCCGTTGCATTCTTAATGAATGTCGGAATTAGATTGAGGCCTGCTATCTACTTTTAAACGCCAAACTCCCGTTTACAATTTGTAGGTTCAAAATTTAGGATATCACGAACACTCCAGGATTAAATTTAGTATAAGGTTATTATACCACCGAACTAAATTAAATAACACTTTATTATGGATTAGTTTATCTTGTTTATCATAGTTAGGTTCTTTTAAACTTTTACTATCTCTGTTTTATATATTCTTATAAAATTTTATAGATTTAATAATATAGATTTCGAACTGTAAAATTAGTTTTATGTAGCATCAAAAAAAGATATCTATATAAAAAGCAATTAATCTTTTACATTTGCCTATCACAAAATAACGTTAAAGCGTTCGTTATTTTGCTCCGTCAAATGTAAGATTAATAGTGCTTTTTATATATATTAAAGAAATCCACTATTTTAAAACAGTTCCTTGCGAATATATTTGTTTTTACTAAATCCAGTCTTTATTAAGAATAATTCCAATATTGGTATATTATTTACAGCAGCTTCTCTAACAACCATTTCCGTAAATTCCTCCGGAAACTTCATACAATGACCACATCCGCTTTTTGCAATTTGACAGGGAATTGATACAACTTCGAAAACATAGCCTTTTCTTTCTAAAACAGAACAAATCTTAAATGCGTAATTACCGGACTCAAAAATTCCAAGGCAATCCATAACCTTCACTCCAATTTTTGTCGTAGTTTTAATTTATGTAAAGGTAATTGTATTTGTTACCCTAACAATTAAATTTGGTCCTAATAGTCTATCTTACTAATAAAAAAAGCTTAAGCTGATTTATTTAACCAACTTAAGCTTACGCATCTATAATATTTTTCTTAATCACAAGGTATTAAAGGCGTTTCAAAAATGCCTTGTTCAAGTTTATATGACAAAAACCCATTATATCAAGTTTTTGAAACGACCAGTTGCTAAGTTTTTTTGATACTACCTAAAAGGATTTTTGCCACCTCTATCACTTCAACTTCCAGAGGATGGCATAAATTGCCTTAGCCACGACCCAAACCCCTTCGGATTCCGAGTCTGAATTAAAATTGTTCCTGGACCCCTGAACCTGCATACTATTCCTTCACCTGATGTGAAGCTAGATATCCATCCCTTTGATGCCTTTTCCATCTGATAATGCATATAATCAGGCCATGCTACTAAATGACCGTTATCTATTATTACTTCTTCCCTTTCAGCAAGGTTTATAGCATGGATAGAACCATATGAACTAAGGAAAACCATTCCCTTTCCGCTTATTCTGAGTATAAAAAATCCTTCTCCTGAAAACAAACCCTTAAAAAGATTCTGCATTTGAGTAGAAACTTCTATACCCTGAGTAGCCGCAAGAAAGCCATCCTTCTGTACACAGAGTCCATACGAACCATCCAGTTCAACATCTTGTATGCCTCCAGGTGAAGGTGTTGCAAGAAGAACTGTTCCTGGTCCTCTTCTTGCGTGAAGGGTTTGAAAAAAGAATTTTTCTCCTGAGAGCATTCTTCCCAAACCTTGAAGTAAACCTCCTTCCATTTTACCCTCAAGATCAATTGTAGGAGACATTGATACCATTGCATCTGACTCAGCCTTAATCAATTCTCCTTGCTGCAGGTTCGCTTCAACTATTGGAAATGCCCCCTGATAGAGTATATTATAATTCAAAGCAATCCCTCCTTTTATTGTTGAACTATATGTTTCGTGTTAAACATCTTACATTAGCTTTTAAAATCATAAAACATATTCCTTGATTAATAAATCGTGAAAAATTCCATATTATTTAAGCAAATGAATATACTTTAACTTCATTTGCTTATTTAAAATCTTTTTCACGATTTATATAAGGTCGTTTCAAAAAATTCCTTGTTCAAGTTTATATGACGAAAACCTATTATATCAAGTTTTTGAAACGACCAGTTGCTAAGTTTTTTTGATACTACCTAAATATCATTTGTTATCAGTGTCCACATAGATGTCGAACTATAAAGTTTTATATCTATATCAACCTGCCTGAAGCCCAAAATTAGAACAGAGGGCATTTAAGCCTCCGGAAAAACCACTTCCAACGGCGTTGAACTTCCATTCTCCTCCATTTCTGTACAACTCGCATACCACAAGCGCAGTTTCTATTGAAAATTCTTCCGCGAGATCATATCTCATAATCTCTTCATTTGTTTCTTCATTTACAACGCGAACAAAAGCGTTAGAGACTTGTCCAAAGTTTTGATGTCTGCCATCAGCATCATATATAGTAACCGTTATTGCTATCCTATGTATTTCTGACGGTACTTTGCTAAAGTCGATTTTTATCTGTTCATCATCACCTTCGCCTTCACCTGTCCTATTATCCCCAGTATGAATGACACAATCATTTCTTCCTTTTAAATTATTGTAGAAAATAAAGTCTTCATCCTTTAAAGCTTTTCCATTCTCTCCAAGCAAAAACGCTGACGCGTCTAAATCGAAATCACTTCCACCGGAATATTTATTGGTATCCCATCCCAAACCTATAATAGTTTTCGTTAATCCAGGATTTGTTTTAGTCAAATCAATCTTTTGTCCTTTAACTAAACTTATTGCCATGTTATCACCCAGCCTTATCAAATAAATTTTAAAATCATAATTTTTGATTGATAGTGTAAAAAATCACCAATACTGCCTTAATTAAAATCAATTAATCTTTTACATTTATCTATCGCAGAATATCGTTAAAACCGTTAGTTATTTTGCTATGCTAAATGTAAGATTAATAATTATTTTTAATATAAATTAAATATTTATTCCAAAATTTCTACATAACGCGGCTAGTCCACCTTGAAAACCGCTTCCAACCGCGCTGAATTTCCATTCTCCATTATTTCTATATAGTTCTCCTACAACAACGGCTGTCTCTATGCTAAAATCTTCTCCTAAATCATATCTTATAAGCTCTTCCTTGGTATCATCCTTGAAAATTCTTATGAACGCGTTGGAAATCTGTCCAAAATTTTGCCTTCTTTGTTCTGCTTCATGGATTGTTACTGTAAAGTCAATTTTACTTACATCTGCTGGAATTTTACTTAAATCAATTTTTATCTGTTCATCATCTCCATCGCCGGCTCCTGTAAGATTATCTCCAAGATGAGTAACTGCTCCCGAACTATCGCTTAAATTATTATAAAATATAAAATCATTATCGCTTTTTACCTTACCTGAATCATTCAGAAGAAAAGCAGCTGTATCCAAATCAAATTCAGAACCGCCGTCATACTTATTGGTATCCCATCCCAAACCTATTACAACTTTACTAAGACCTGGATTTGTTTTGGTCAAGTCTACCTTTTGTCCTTTTTGTAAGCTTATTGGCATAACAAAACCTCTCTTTCATTTTTATTATATACATTTTTGTATTGATTTAGGGCGTTTAAATAAATTCCTTATTCAAGTTTTGTATGATGAAAAACCATTATATCAAGTTTTTGAAACGACCAGTTGCTAAGTTCTTTTGATGCTACCTTAACTAAATTTAATATTTTCTACCTTTTTTCTTAATTAATATTATATATCAATTTGATAAAAAGTAAACTTTATTTTATTAATATTTTAATTAATATATTAAATTATTTCCGTAAAATATTTATTAATTATTTAATCCAACTTTTAAACTTATCTAATAAACTTGTTTCTTGATTACTTTTGCGCCTTTTTATTTCTCTAGAAATCTCCTTTGATATAACTAGATCAAACCTGACGTCTTCAAGATTGTGAATATCAAACAAGCTGTTCTTTATTCCATTTTCTATATTGTTATACCCAGTCGGCGATAGAATTATTATATCCATACCCATTGCATTAAGCAAAGCTATTGTTATATAGTCTTCAACGCTAAATGACCTTTCCGTAGAATTATAGATAATAATCTTAGGAACCATAAAGGGATAATCAAACCTCTGAAGCAGCATAATTATTTCTTTATCCAGATTAAATATTGTAGAAATAATTCTTAATTTAATATTTAAATCTATGTTAAATTTAAAATATTCTTTCTGAAGCAATTCATTTGCTTTATCTAAGAGATTATCCTGAACAGAGGTCTTTAAAAATGATAGAGGGTAATCTCTGCAAGCCTTTATCTTATTTTTATCAAAGAATCCATTATTATTCATTAATTCTCTATAGTCAAATGTCTTAACACCTGCATGAGAAAAGGGGACTTTATCATAAATATACAAAAAGTCACCCATATCACGAACCAAAGCATATATGTCTTCCCAATACTTTATAATATTTTTGTG
>JAUZPS010000183.1 GCA_030705945.1 Bacillota bacterium | reverse complement strand
TACTTGGGAAAATTAATACAGTTCATACCAGACTAACAAAAAGAAAGACACCCTAAAATATTGGGTGTCCTCTTAAAAATACTACATAATTAGTTAACTTCAACAAAAGAAAGCGAATCCAAATAAAGTTTTTCACCTTGTAACATTCTATTCCCTAAGTAGAAAGTAATTCTCGCATCAGTATCAGTCGAACTTGATTCAAAGTAAACTTTATATGTAGTCCAACTAGGTCCAATATTTACATTTGCGCTTGTTGAATAAAGCGTCCAAGGAGATGTTTTCTTCATAAGGCTAATCTCTGGATTTAAAGTACCTTTGTCACTCTTGGCTCTAAAACTTAATTCATATTTTTTACCTGCTTTGATATTTAGTCCAAAAGTATATAACTGTATGTCACTTAGTTTAGTTCCTTTTATCATGCAATCGAGAGTATAGCATGCAGGTAAGGTATCATATTCGATAGTATTTCGTGAACCTTTTGCTACATTTGAAGCTATTGTACTTAAAAACCACCCATTTGCATCATAAGTGAAACTTGGATTAGTTAGTAATTCATCCGGTTTTTCCTGTGGAACCTGAGCTTCAGCAAAAGATAGTGAATCAACGTAAAACTTTACTCCTACTGGAATTCTTCCTCCTAAAAAGAAAGTTATCCTTGCATTATTATCTGTTGTATTTGCTTTAAAACATACCTTATATGTAGTCCAACTATTATTAGTTGTTATACTAACACTTTCAGAATATAATGACCATGGTGATGAAGCTTTCATCAAGCTTATTAGCGGATTAGCGTTTCCACCATCGCTTTTTGCTTTAAAACTTAATTCATACCACTTCCCGGCCTCAATATTTATACCTGTAGTAAATAACTGAATATCACTTGCTACTTTACTTTCAGATATGCTATCAATTTTATATGATGCTGGGAATGTATCAAATGTTACATTATCTCTTTTACCAGAAGCAACCTTGCCATCTACTGTGCATAAGTACCAGTCATCAGTACCATAGCTAAAGCTTGGATTCTTTAATAATTCTCCTGGCGGTAACTGCTCTTTTTTTGCTTCTGTTAGACTAAGAGTATCTATAAATAATTTTGATCCCTGAGGTATTTTATTACCTAAAAAGAATGTTATTCTAGCATCAACATCTGTATAATTTGCTTTAAAATAAACTTTATATGTTGACCAGTCATTACCTATAGTTACCGAATCGCTATCGGAATACGAAGTCCAAGGAGTTATTCTTTTCATAAGTTTTATATCAGGAATAATGATTCCACCTTCACTCCTAGCTCTAAAGCTAAGCTCATATGTTTTTCCAGCTTCTATGCTTAATCCAAATGTATATAATTGTATGTCACTTGGGTTTGTTCCTGGTGAGACACAATCTATCCTATAACTCGCTGGTGGTGTATCATTTATAATAGTATCCCTCGATCCTTTAGCTAATGCTCCATTTTGAGTCCAAAAATACCAGCCGTCTGTATTATTGTCAAAGCTTGGATTTATTAATTGCTGACTTTCAGGAGGTAAAGCTATTACGCTTATCTTCTTGTTTACAAGGAAAACACCGTTTTTGTCAAACACTTGGACATCTAAGCTGCCAATTGCCACGGGGTTGACCGTTATTCTTGCCTGACCGTTACTATCAAGCTTAGCAGACAAGCTACCAACCTTAACAATACCATCAACAACCGGCAAGCCATCGTTATTTGAAGTAATAAGCAGCTCAGCGCTTCTGCCGGCATAAATTGTCTCAGGATCTACTGTCACAACAGGAGGCGCGGGATCCTTCTGGTAAGGCCATACTATTGCGTGTCGCATAATTTCCTTATCATCGATTATTGTTGTCAGTATATATGCCAGCTTCCCGGATGTCTCAGGGAAGGTGTATGTGGTAGTTGAAGCGTTAACTGACGCAATAAGTTGATCCGGATCAATTGACATATAAAGATCCTTTCTTATGCTGTATATCTTATATCCGCTTGCTCCTGCCACTGCTCCCCATGATAGAGTAACCGTTCCATCACCATTGTGGATCTCATTAAGGGTCGGAGCTGTTCCTTTATAATTCTCCGGAACGCTTATCTGACTTATATCGGATGGTATTGTCACATTTCCGCCTGTTTTTAAAACATATGATTGTGAAAGATCAAGCTGTCCTTCCAAACCGGATACAAGGGTATATTCCTTTACAAGTTTCTGTCCAGCCGGAAGTGTTTCTACGTTCTTTTCGAGTTCTTGATTAGGAGCATAGAAATAATTCTGTTTTGAACTTTCAAGAAGCTCGATTGATGGATAATAAACAGGTATATCCGAAACATTTTCCAATTCGAATGTAACCTTGTATGGGTGTCCTACATACGCTTTATCCTGTGCTTTAATATGCAACTTCAGAGCGTCATCTCCCCAAACTCTGAAAGGCTCTTTAGTTTTGAAGGTTGCCTTGACTGGGTCTCCAAAAGGCTGCAATATTCCATTAAAATCTGCTTCAAGATTGTATGACCCTTTTTGGTCGCCGCGAATAATCCATTTTATTTGTCTCTTTTCCCCACCGGCAAAGGAGCCTATATTTACCTCAAGGCTTTGAGCTTCCCTTGTGGGAGCTAATGAAAGTCCTGCCGGGAGTTTGAGATAAGCTTTTGAATTTTCAATAACAAACTGTGAATCTGCTGTATTTTCCAGTGACAGTCCTACTTCAAAGATCTCTTTAAGGAACCGCGCTTCTCCAGGAATAACCATATAAGCTACCGTTGGTCTGACCTCAGGGTGATTAACGTTTGGTATTGCCACCGGATACGCTATATATGTTGAAGGTGTACCGCCGCTTACTGTTGAAGTATCATGTATTATAATAGGCTTGTAAGTGTCTCCTATAATAGTCCCGACCTGGTTTACAATAATGTTAGCAGGCGGAAGAGGTATATTATTGAAAGCAAGATGAACCTCAAATTTATACACATACTGATTTTCAGGAGCATTTACATCTATTCCTGCGTCTTTAATTTCGTCAAGCGTCAAACGACGTACACTCAAATCTCCAACAACCAATTGTCCGCTCTTCAACTTCAGTGTCACAGCTGTCTTTTGGTCCGCTGAAAGCTTTGTGTCTGTTGATGCCGGTTTATAGTCGGTTTTATAAGCAAATACCTTATAATCTCCAGCTTTAGCAACAACATTTGCAATTCCTTCCCCATTGGTTGTAGCATCCTTTGAGCTTCCATCAGCATATTGAATAACAATGCTGGCTCCAGTAATAGGAGTTCCTGTAGAATCATCAATTACCCTTACTTCAAGGTTTCCGACCTGAGTTGGAGGAACCACTGTTACTTCAAGTGTATCTGTGTTTGTATTACCTGCCGGGTCTGTAACTGTCAATGTCACACTATACTTTCCGACAGTATTGTAGATATGTGTAGGTTGAGCTTCTACAGAAGAACTTCCGTCGCCAAAATCCCATCTGAAGCTGGCTATGCGGTCGTTATCTTTCGATAATGTTCCGTCAAACCACACTCCAATACCAGTTGTAGCCTGTATATCATTTCCGGCTACCGCTGTCGGAGGATAAATATCTTCATTTGTCGGTATAACAGTGATCTCTTTGCTTCTGCTGACATTACCGTATATATCGACTGCGTCAACAACGTAGAATACGCTTATACCTGGCGATAATCCAAGCTCTTCAAACGTATTTCCTGTTGTTTCTTTTATCAGGCTATAAGGTCCACCTGAAGTAGTTGCTTTATAGACTCTGAAGCCTGCTAAGTCAGGCTCTTCCCCAGAAGTCCATGACAAGCTTGACTTCCATCCGCCAGCAACAGCCAAAAGGTTTGGAGCAGTTGGTGGATCCACATTAATGTTATAAGTAATTTCTGTTGGAGTACTTTGGAGGCCAGCAGCATCATATGCAGTAACCCTTATTGTATAACTTCCGTCATTTAATCCTGAAGTATTCCATTTCATGGATACAACCTGACTATATACTGAAACCGGTTGGCTTCCTATAACGTTCCAGTCTGAGTTACCACTGTCTGATTTTTTGTATTCCATCTTTACAGAAGCAAGTTTATAATTATCCTCAGCCAATGCGTATATAGTTGGATTTGCAGGTAGAATAGAGTCTTTTGTTGGCGAGATGCTCAAAATGGAAGGTGCTTTGGTATCCTGTTCTAATTTTCCTGTAACAGGATCGGATTTATCCCCTGCATTTCCTGCCATGTCTAATGCCGCAACCTTGTAATAGTAAGTTACTCCAGATTCTACATTTCTATCCCTGTAGGCTGTGGAAGAAACATTATCTGCAATAATATCATACAAATTATCATTTGTTGACCTATAAATCCTGTATGCAGCAAGGTCAGTTTCTTTTCCTTGCGTCCATGAAAGAGTTATATCACCCGTGCTTGATTCAGCTTTGAGTCCTGTTGTAACAGCAGGCGGTGTATGGTCAATTCTATACTCTGCATAAGTTGCGCTGGAGGTTTTATTGCTTTCATTTCCAGCTGAGTCTCTTGCAATCGCTCTTATATAAAGAACTCCTTCAGTAAATTTTGAAACATCCAGTTTATAACTTGCATAATAGTTAACTGGAGCATTAACATCCTCAAAAGTAACTAAATCGTTCCATGAACTAAGGTCTCTTGATACTTGGAAGGTCAATGCCTTAACTCCCGCATTATCTGCAGCGCTTGCTGTAAGCTGTATTTCATTTGCATAATAAGCTGGGGCTGGTCCAAGACCTGTTATTCTAGGCGCTTCTGTGTCTTTAAGGGTTTTAATTTGAACTTCATCTGAAGTTGTTCCATTACCTAGCTTGTCGAATGTAGTAACTTTAAACCAATATGCTGTATCCGCTTTAAGTCCGGTAACATTCATTCCAAGGGTGCTGTCAACTCTTCCGACAGTTATGTAATTTCCATCAGATGAATCTTTCCTTTCGACTAGGAAGTAAGAGAAATCATCATCAGGAGTATAACTCCAATGCAAGGTTATTCCTGTCATATATGAAGTTCCTTTAATGTCGGTTACTTTTCCAGGTCCCTGGTTGTCAACCTTATATGAGCGGATATCTGAACCGTCGCTTACATTTCCTACTGAATCTACTGCTATAGCCCTGACTGTAACATTTCCGTTAAGAGGTGATGTAGCCCACTTAAATACCGCATTATCCTTAGTAAATTGGGTTCCGATTTCAATCCAATTGGTTCCATCTACCGAATACTGTAATACAATTTTTGACAAAGCCAGATTATCTTCAGCTCTGACAGTTATTGAAGCATTTGGCCCGATGACTGTGTCATTTAATGGCTCAATGCCCAATATAACAGGCTTTATCTTATCATTAACGGGAGAACCTGAAGAAATGTTTGAGAAAGATCCCTCCTGCTCGAAGCGGTCAACTGCTGTCACCTTATAATAAGAGATTTTACCATCTTCTAAAGTACTGTCACTATACTTCAGAGTTGAAGAGCTGTTTACTCTCGCAATCTTAGAGTAAGTTCCTGTTTCAGAAACGCTTCTGTAAATATTATAGTACGCCACATCATCATCGCCCGTTGGCAGCCATGACAAATCAACTCCGCCTACTTTTGGCTCGAGTTTAAGGTTTGCAGGCGCTGCTGGAGCAGTACGGTCAATTCTCAATGCAGCTGTGACCCTGTCAACATTATCTGATCCATCAAATACAGAGTATCTTAATATATAATTTCCGCTTTGCATATTTGTCAAATCCAAAGTTGTAGTAAAATAAAGCGTTGTGCTATCATACCTTGTTGGTCCGTTTATTGATCCATCGACAGGTGTCCATGTCAATCCGTCCGTCGAATACTCAAATGCTGCATGAGAACCTACAAGTCCGCCATAATCGGCAAAGCTGACCTTTAATGTTTTGGATGTCTTACCGCCAACCGCCGTTCCACTTATAGGATCAATGTTTGTGATGTGCGGCAATTTAGGCGTAGCATTTACTACATTGCTATGTCCTGATGTTTTGCCTGACGCGTCTTTTGCTATGACATAATATATGTAAGTTGTATTGGCGCTGACTGATGAGTCAGTATATGTAGCATTTGAGGCCTCTGCTATTTTCTTGTCATCTCTATAGATTTCATAACCTGTTACTCCAAAATCATCTGTTGAAGGAGACCATGATAGCATTACAGCAGATCCTGTCATGGTAACAACCGTTAAGTTTGTCGGAGTTGTTGGTGGAGTCTTGTCAGTCGGAACTGTAACGATAACCTTTGTGGTTGTCGTGTCAACTCTGTGTAAGCTATCTTCCACCTTAAGTCCTACAGTATGATCGCCTATCGTATTAAATGCAGTTTGAATCTCGACGCCTTCCGCATCATCATAGTTTCCATCTCCATTGAGATCCCAGTAATATGATAATGGAGGATCTGCGGAGTAAGAATTCCCTGCATTTATTGTAATTGTCATTCCCTTTTCCACAGTATAACTTGGCTGCAGAAGAGCTTTTACAAGGCTCTCAGAAGTTTTTGCAGTTACCTCTATAGAAGCGTCAGACTCAATACCAGCAGCATTAACTGCCTTTATAATATAAGTGTAGGTAGTAGACAGGTTAAGTCCAATGTGTGTAAAGCCAGACTCAACAATACCTGCCAGGTTAGCTTTCTTGTATTCAAGCGCGCCTGTCTTAAAATATACATTATACCCTACTACATCTTTATCCTGAACGTTGCTCCATAAAATTTTAACTTTGTTTACAATAGGAGAAGCGCTCAAGTCTAGAGGCGTCGAAGGTTTCTTATCAGAACCGTCAACAATCCTGAAGGAATCGATGCTTAACGCGGCTCCATTGGAATTGATGTTTGAATTGCTATCAGTTATTTCTATGGTATGCAATCCTAGATTCAGATTTCTTACTCTGTAAACCGGAACCTGAGCCTGATATGGGTCACTGTATAAGTCAACCTTTACAGGTTTTGAACCATCTACCTTTACTATAATTGTTTGTGATGAGCTTGTTCTTTCAGTAATAAAATCTATACCTGTTCCATAAAACTTATATGAAACTTTTACAGGTTTATCATTTGTACTTTGCTGATATCCTCCGCTTGCGTTTGAATTAGAGGTTCTGTTCCAAACACCTGTGTATGAAATCAGCGCATTATTCTCTTCAATAGTCAGATTTGTTGATGCCAAAGGAGTTGATAAAACTATTGGAGATAAAGCTGACTCATTTCCGTTTTTATCAATAGCGCTAACTCTATAATAAGCTGCAGTGTTTATACTTAAGTCAAGATATGTTGAACTGAATCTGACCGGATCAACCGATATCTTTGTAAAGCTTCCTTCTAGTCCTGAAGTACTGCGATAAATGTTATATCCATAAAAATCATCATCATCTCCAAAAAACCACTGCAAATAATTCTGATTATTATTAAATAGAACTGTTAATCCCTCAGGAATGCCAGGAGGCGTATTATCCGCTGAGTCTATTATCTCTAACGCATCTAGTATTATAGCTGTTCCACTGCTTAATGAATTTTTTGTTCCACTATTTTTGATCGTTATTTTGTGTATTCCTTTCGGTAATGGCGGCGTATTTATCCATACCATGTTCTGATATCCGTTTGATGGTCTGTATAAGTCCACAGTATCTTTTAGTATATCATCGATATAAATATCAACTTTTCCATAACCCGTCCCTGTTGTGGCTATAAATTTTACTCCAGTTCCATTGAAGGTCAATGAAGCAGTATCTCCCGCTGTGTTGCTATAAGCATATCTGCTCCCGCTAGTATTACTATCTCCATACTGATACCAGCTCCCGCTATAGACCATACCAGAATCATTCTCCTGATGTATTCCTGCTAAAGCTGCCGGTATCTGGCTTATCACATCAGATGGAACTGATTCGTTCCCAAATTTGTCTACTGCTGTTACTACATAATAATACTTTACGCCGTTGGTGAGGGATGTGTCTGTGAAACTAACCGATCCCTTCACAAGCTTAAGCGCGTTTGATCCCACTGCCGCAAAGCCGCTCTCCGGACTTTTTGACCTGTAAACGCGATAGCCTTCAAGGTCGCTATCCGAACCAGCGGTCCATTTTAGATCAACGGCGGTATTGTTCTGAGCTGCCGCTAACCCTGTTACCTGGGCTGGCGGAGTAACATCATCAGTATCTACAACCGTTAATGTGTCAAGGGTTATCGCTCCGCTTTCAATTATTTTTATTTCAATGGTGTGCCAACCGTTTGCAAGATTCATCTTCTGGTACACCGTTTGTTTGTATTCTGTCTGAGCGCTGTACAG
>JAUZPS010000182.1 GCA_030705945.1 Bacillota bacterium | reverse complement strand
TGACGCAAGATTAAAGTGGGAAGGTCTGGCAGGCGGAACCCATGCAACGAGAGCCAAGTTTTATACTGAACCTGGATGTAAAAGCAGTTATAAGAATTATGTACAGCACTTTGTAGAGAGGACAAACTATTATACAGGCATTTCCTATAAGGAAGACCCTACCGTATTTGCGTGGGAACTTATGAATGAGCCCAGATACCAGGATGCGGGAGAGAATTCCACTGGGATCACATTAAGAAAGTGGACCGATGAAATGGGAGCGTTTATAAAGGATATGGATCCAAACCATATGCTGGCGCTTGGAATAGAAGGACATGAATCAAAATACGGTTTTGGCGGCGACGAAGGGAACCCATTTATATATACCCAACAGTCTCCTTATATCGATTTCTGCACCGCGCATCCTTATCCTGACGAGAGTTGGGCTAATCTTTCAGTCGCTCAGACAGGGACCCTTGTGGAAAAATGGATTAACGACGCTCATAATGTGGTTGGCAAGCCATTCGTGCTCGAAGAATTCAATACTCATAACAATAAAGCAGATTATTGGAATATAATGTTCAGCAAAATCGAATCTATGAATGCTGCGGGAGATAATTTCTGGAATTATAATGATATTTCCACAAGTAATTTTGATATGCTGTACGGGGATAGTATCCTTTCAACAATATTTGTTCCCCATGCGGAAAAAATGGCTGGTAAAAACACAGATCCTGTTCATAAACCTCTGGATTTTAAACAGACTTATCCCGCAAACGGAGCAACAGGCGTTATGCCCTCAGCAGCCTTCAAATGGGATCCTTCAGTAGGCGCAAAATCCTATACAATAACTGTTTCTGAAGATGCCTCTTTTTCTAATCCGGTGATAAACGCAACGGAAATAACAGGGACAAGTTATGCGCCATCAACCGACCTCAAGTTTAACACTAAATACTATTGGAAGGTTACGGCTCTTAATGTATTAGGCGATACAGTCGCTCAGAACAGCGGGATATCTTTCACAACAAGGCCTGCCGCAACTGTTAAGCCTGGGGCGTTTAACCTTATAAGCCCCGATAACAATTTTGTAGGCGCTGGTATAAGACCTGAGTTTAAATGGTCTTTGGCAACTGAAGGCTTGAGTTATTCAATTGTTGTTTCAAAAAACAGCGATCTTTCAAGCCCCGTTATAAATGTTAACAGATTGACTGGCTCTTCCTATATACCTGATAAAGACCTTGAGCTTGGTGTAAAGTACTACTGGAAGGTTACCGCAGTTAATAATATAGGTTCAACAAGCCCTACTAACGGCGTCTTCAGTTTTACAACCATAGATCTTCCTCCGGTGATATCGACTGCAAAAGTTTCTGCAGCGTTAAACGGAAGTTATGGACAGGAGTCTCAGTACAAGATAATTGTTCAGAATAATGGTCCAATGGCTTTAGATAAATTTAGTGTGAGAGTTTATGTAGATTTATCTGAAATTATAAAAGCAGGATACAAGACAACGGATGTCACAATTGAAAAGCTATATGATCAGACTAGCGGAAAAACAACTTTTTCTGGCCCATTTGCATGGGATGCGGCAAACAATATATATTATTTCCAGGTTAACTGGAATACATATTCCTTAGATGCAGGCGCAACGATAGAACAGGATATCAGGTTAAGGCTCAGCGATTGGGGAAAAGATTGGGATGCGACAAATGATTACAGCAATAAAGGTCTTAGTTCAAGTTTTTCTGACGCTCAGAACATGCCACTTTATAGAGGCAATCTTAGAATGTTCGGCGCAGATCCGGGCAACGGTTCGGTGACGCCTACACCAACTCCGACTAATTCATCCAAACTTTCAGGTTATATAGCTCCTGATTTTGCGGCAGCATCAGCTTCTAATTTAAAAGCAGGCTTTAATGTAGAAGTTACTGGCTCATCAATAAATGCAAAAACTGACGAAAATGGTTACTTTGAATTAACGAATTTACCTGCAGGCGATATAAGTATATCTATCAAAATAAGCAAACCGGGATTTTTAGATAGAGAAATAAATGGTCTGGTAGTAAACGGAGGTTTAGCTATTTCCACACCATCTTCACCAATTGAAATGTGGGCTGGAGACATACCCAAAAATGGAGTTGCTGACGGAGCGATCAATATGGCTGATATTATTGAGATGGCTAAAGTCTTTAATAAAGTTTCAAGTGATCCTTCATATGTTTTAAGTTATGATATTAATATGGACGGAGCTATTAATATGAGCGATATTATAATTATTGCAAAGCATTTCGGAGCAATATCATCAAGCTACCCCGCGATTAATTAATTTTAATTAAAACTGATGCTATATAAAAAGCAATTAATCTTTTACATTTGCCTATCGCAAAATAACGTTAAAGCGTTCGTTATTTTGCTCCGTCAAATGTAAGATTAATAGTGCTTTTTATATAGATAACCGTATGTAAAATTAGTTTCAACAAAAAATGGACTTGCAAACTGCAAGTCCATTTTCTTATAGTTATTTAAGTAAGTATCAAAAAACTCATCAACTGCTTGTTTAGAAAACCTGATATAATGTGTTTTCATCATAAAAACTTGAACGAAGAATTTTTTAAAACGCCCTAACTCATCTTTCCCACAGTATTAACACACCCACTTTTACAACTTTAGCAGAAGTTCCTTATTTTGGAAGATTGCTTGATTTTACTGAAATTTTATTTCTTATTTTTTCTGCGTAACTGAATATAAAAGCTATCAGAATACAATAAAGAAAAATTGGTATGTATACATGAAGGAAATTATAATTATATTTAGTTTCGTTGATATAATTCTGGAATTGTACGAGTACATTATCTCCGGGAGTTTTGGCAACAATATCATATATTGTTATAATAATTGCAAAAAGAAAAGCAAGCTTTGGTACTGTCCATAGTCTATCTTTGTTTAAAAGATAAGTAAGAAGGATAATTGAAAAAGAAATTATTGGAGCATATATTGGTATTGTCCATAAAATATCATGAATGCTGCTTAAGATTGCTGATAAATCCATATTCATAACAACTCCTTATTCATTGTAGTTATTGTCCTTATTCCAATAGAAAAGGGACTTTAGCAAGTATTATTGCAATATTAATGCGACGTTTTACTGTGGTTTCAAATTTATTATTTAAAAAACTTCATAATATACTTTTATCATATTTTTAAGATTAAAGCAAAGATTGTTTTTTTATATACTATGTTTTTTTACTAAAAAAATAATAAAACATGGTATAATATGATTGTTCTAAATTTAAAGTTTTATTAATCTTATATATATTTAACGCATGTTAAGCTTATAAATCAGGAAAGCGAGTTGTTTTATGAGATTAATTTTTTTTACTGATACCCATATCAAAGGAACAACACCTAAGAACAGAACTGATAATTTTTATGAAGCATTAAGAAAAAAGTTTATTGAGATAAAAGACATATGCGAAGAACTTGATATAGACTATGTTCTGCACGGCGGGGATTGGTTTGATCGTCCTGATATTGCTCCCTCAATAGTGAAGGAGTTTGCGTCAATCATACAGGGTTATAAAAGACCTGTTTTTACAATTGCAGGAAATCATGATATATATGGGCATAATCCTGAGACTGTTGGAAGGACAATGTTGGGCCTGCTTGAAGGTGTAGGAATACTTAAACTTTTAAACTACAAAGATGAAATTGTTCTACAGAAAAAGGACGTTAAAGTTCAACTTACAGGTAAGCCATATCGATTTGACATAGATGACAGGGAAATGTTCAAGGAATATTACGTAGTTAAAAAACGGACAGACGTGACATATTTAATCAATATGGTTCATGGAATGTTGTTAAAAAAGCCATTCTTTGAAGGTATTCCTTATACTCTGATAGATAGCATCTTAGAAACTGAAGCAGATATTACTCTTGCAGGGCATTATCATGGAGGGTTTGGGATTGTTGAGAGGTCTGGGAAATATTTCGTAAATCCAGGAAGCCTTGTTAGGATAACAAACGCTATTGGTGAAATAAATAGAACGCCGAAGGTTGTAATAATTGATATAGAAAATAATATCAAGATTTATGAAAGAGAGTTAAAATGCGCGTCTCCCGGTGAAGAGATTCTAGACAGAAAACAGTTGGAATATGCTCAGGACCGAAATGTAAAACTTTATAAATTTTATCAGGAACTCTCCGAGACAGGCAGATTTGAAAAGACTGATCTGAATAAAATTATCGATGAAATATCCGCTGACCAGAACATTAGCCGGGAAGTAAAAGATGAAACCATAAGGCGTATAGCATTAGCTAGGGAAGAGCTGGCTAATGGTGAAGAGGAATAGATATGACAATAATTACAAAAATAATTATAGAGAATTTTCAATCTCACGAAAACACAATAATAGATTTTGATAAGGGACTTAATATAATTACAGGACCGTCTGATAATGGTAAGTCCGCAATAATAAGGGCGTTAAAATGGGTTTTATTTAATGATCCTCGCGGAACTGACTTTATCAGGCACGGGGCCCAAATGGCGAGGGTAACAATAGAAATTGATAATGGCAATACGATTGTAAGAGAGCGTTCACATAGCAAAAACAGATATTTGGTAAAGGTTGGCGACCAGGACTTTATAACCTTTGAAGGCTTTGGCAATGAAATACCTCAGGAGGTTATTAATGCTCATGGGATTACTAAGGCGTTTCTTGACACTTCTTTGAGTTCAAGCTTAAATATCGCTGAACAACTAGAAGGACCATTTTTACTATCTGAAACAGGTTCCGTAAGGGCAAAAGCAATCGGGAGGCTGATTGGTTTACATATCATAGACAGGACTATTAAAGACTGCAATGTGGACCTAAGAAGAGAGAGCCAACTTAATGAAAGGGTAAAAAGCGAGCTTTCAGAAGTTGATGCCAAGCTCAAAGAATATGAATTTTTAAAAGACGTCGGGAGCAAATTGCAAAAATCAAGTAACATTATAAAGAAATGTGATGAAACTATATTTTATAAAAAAAGGCTTGATGGATATTTAAAAAATATTTTGTCCATAGATATTGATTATTCTACCCAAAATGTTATATTAAATAAGCTGGACAAATTAAATGAATATGAATTAAATTTAAGAAATATTGAAATTCTGCATGAAAAACTCAATAAACTTATAAAACTTGATAAAACCTTTAAAGAAATAAATATTGAAAGTGAAGACGCGTCAAAAATTTTAATAAATACAACTAGGCTTGACAAGTGTTCTGAATTATTGAACTCTGTGTTGATTCATAAAAATTTATTTGAAAAAATTAACGCGCTGAACAAAGCTCTTGTAAAAATTAATCAATCAATTAATGAGGCATTCACACAAATTAACGCTTCAAAAAATGTAAAAGCCTCTGAAGAAAAGTTAAATGATATAAATTTAACATTAATAAGGTTGAATAATTTAAGTTCTGTTGGTAATGAACTATCTAGAATTAATAAGGATCAGGATAAATTAAGAGCTGAGTTAAAAGATGTTGAGAACGTGGATAGAATTTCGATTACACATAATACAATACAGAAAAAGGTTGATTTGCTGGCAGGTATTCAGATTTTAAAGGATAAGCTGGCCGATACGCAAAAAAAGCTTCAAGACGGTGAAGTTTATATAAAGAACAATGAACTGGAAATTCAGACTTTATTGAAAGATTTGTATAAAGCTCTGAAGAACGCTGGAAAATGTCCCGTATGTGGCAGTAATATTGAAGTTGACATGATAAATGAAATTATAAACGGGTATAGATAAAAACTAAAATAATATATTAAACGCTTATCAGAGCCAACTGATATAAACTTTACATTTCGTAATCGATAAGCGGAAGACGCGTTTTTCTATGGGAGGTACTGTTATGACTGTTGATTATAATAAAACTATAAGCGAATTAAAAGAAAAACTTGATAGCGCCAAAAATAAGCGGATTAGGGCTGAAGCGAGAATGGAGCAGCTTAATAAGCAAAAGCAGGATGTATTAAAGGAGCTTGAAGAATTAGGAGTTAAACCAGATGAACTTGAAGCTGAAATTGAAAGACTAAAAAATGATATTGAGATAATGATAACTGAAGCAAATAAAATGCTTCCATCGGATATTTAAATATAAACTCATATTAAAATCAATTAATTTTTTACATTTATCTATCGCAAAATACCGTTAAAGAGTTCGTTATTTTACTCTGCTAAATGTAAGATTAATAATGATTTTAACGTAGAGGCAGAAGAGTTGGCAATTTTGCTGTATTTTTAAATAAGGGGATAACAAATGAAAAAGAAAATAGGAATGGTATCGCTTGGTTGTCCTAAAAACCTTGTTGATAGCGAAATAATGTTGGGACTATTAAAAAGCGAGGATTATGAAATCATCAATGAAAAGGAAGAAGCGCAGATTATTATTGTAAACACATGCGGGTTTATAGAATCCGCAAAACAGGAGTCAATTAATACAATAATTGAAATGTCAGAATGCAAAAAGGACAAATGCGAACTTCTTATAGTGACAGGTTGTCTTGCGGAAAGGTATAAATCTGATATTATAAATGAAATACCTGAGGTAGACGCATGTCTTGGAACAGGCAATTACAATGAAATTTGCAAAGTAATTGAAAAAGCGTATAATAGCGGCGAAAAACAGGTATTGTATGGCAAGTTGAACGAGACTGATTACTTAAACAGCGAAAGGGTTGTTTCAACGCATAATGGTTATGCATATGTCAAAATTGCGGAAGGCTGCGACAATTGCTGTTCATACTGCATAATCCCAAGTCTTCGCGGACGCTTCAGAAGCAGGAGCTATGAAGATATAATTATAGAGACTGAAAGGCTTGCAAAAAGCGGAGTTAAGGAGATAATACTGGTTGCTCAGGATACAACCCGGTATGGTCTTGATATTTACAAAAAGAAAATGCTGCCTTGGCTTTTGAAGGAGCTTAGCAAAATAAACGGTATAGAGTGGATCAGGTTATTATATTGCTACCCAGAAGAGATAGATAATGAATTGATAACAGAAATAGCAAACAATAGAAAAATTGTTAAGTACCTAGATATTCCTTTCCAGCATGCGAGCGATAAAATTTTAAAGGCTATGGGTAGAAGGGGCGCTTCTTTGCAGTATAAAGATCTCATTAAAACTTTAAGGACAAAAATTCCGGGAATAATACTTAGAACATCTGTTATAGTAGGTTTTCCAGGTGAAACCGAAGAAGATTTTATAGAACTTTATAATTTTTTTAATGAATATAAGGTTGACAGGTTGGGAGTTTTTACTTATTCTAGAGAAGAGAATACTAAAGCGGCGAGATATAAAAATCAGATACCGAAAAAGATTAAAGAAAAAAGATTTGATGAAATGATTAAGCTGCAAAGAGAAATAATTGACGCTAATAACAAAAACAGACTTGATAAAACTTACATTACTTTAGTGGAGGGCGTCGCGGAGGATGGTATTTTCTATATGGGGCGCGCCTATGCGGAAGCGCCTGATATTGATAGTCTTATTTATTTTACAAGTGAAGAGCCCCTAAATATTGGCGCGTTTGTTAATGTAAAGATTATGAATATTGATAATTATGATTTAATAGGAGCTGTTGTTCATGAATTTGCCGAATAAGTTAACATTATCGAGAATATTGCTTGTGCCAGTGTTTATGATATTTATACTTCCTATACCTGATTGGATAGTGAATAGTCAGTATTTAAAATTTATTCACTTAGAATTGACTCATTTGAATGATTTTATTTTACACACAGGGAAATATATAGCAGCAGGAA
Source organism: Bacillota bacterium (assembly GCA_030705945.1). GTDB lineage: Bacteria > Bacillota > Clostridia > Acetivibrionales > DSM-2933 > Pseudobacteroides. The sequence continues at coordinate 588 of JAUZPS010000182.1, read as the reverse complement.
TATTCATAGTTGCTTCATTGACTGATGGAGTTGATGGTTACATTGCAAGGAAGACAAAGCAGGTTACAAGGATGGGTAAGTTCTTAGATCCTATTGCTGATAAACTCCTAGTAACCGCCGCTCTTCTTGTGCTGCTTCAAAATGACAGGCTAAGCGGATGGGCCGCAATGTTTATTATAGGCAGAGAATTTATTGTTACAGGTTTAAGATTAATCGCTGCAGGCGAAGGTATAGTTATAGCGGCAAGTAACTGGGGAAAAATAAAGACTGCAACAACCATGGTTGCTATTGTTTTATCTTTACTAGATAATTTCCCGCTTTCTATTTTTACGGATTTTCCATTTGACAGAGTATTCATGTTTATAGCGGTTCTAGTTACAGTATATTCAGGATACGATTATATAGCGAAAAACTCAAAGATTCTTGATTATGGAAAATGATTGCTAGATAAAAAGCAATTAATCTTTTACATTTGCCTATCGCAAAATAACGTTAAAGCGTTCGTTATTTTGCGATAGGCAAATGTAAGATTAATAGTGCTTTTTATATACCTTAAAGCATCAATTGCTCATAAAAATGCTCCCTTCA